>NZ_JAPEHY010000022.1:0-85153 GCF_028823715.1 Shewanella sp. K8 | reverse complement strand
GAATACTTCTTTCTGAAAGTCAGAGAGGCGTTCCCCGGAGATCCGCGATGAACCTAAAAAAAGGCCCAAAACTATTCCAATTGTTTTGGGCCTAGGGGAATGGCTCATGGTTGAGCCGTGCGCTAATGTTGAGATCCGACAGGATTGGCTATCTCTGACTAAATATTAGCCGAACGCCACTAAAAGAGGTATTTGGCCGGCAGATTTGTTAGCACCAATTGGTATAAGATATAACAAAAATAGAGGTCGATTTAAGTAAGGGCACTTAAAAGAATGACTTAACAAGCCACTCTTTTAAGCATTCAGGCAAGTTTAATCGAAGGCGTGTCTGCAGCGGCGTTTACCTAATGCTTTCAGGACGGCCAAGGCTTTCAGGATAGGCAGATCTTGTCTTTGACCAGCTCCCGCGGCAGGTTGTTCTTCAGCCGGTTTCCCAGATGTTTACCCAACCCCAGCACTTGCCCGCCCCAGGTCAATACCAGCTCACCACGGGCCTTTTCACTGCCATCCAGCGCGATATCCCGGCCCATCAGATAAGCCTGAGCCTCAGGCTCTGTAACTTCATAACCCTTGTCGGCGGTTACTCCCAAGGCCATTAAGGCTTCATGGCGCAGTTTCAACCCATGCTTACTGTCATCGGCGAGCTTAAGACCGATACGTTGATAACGCATCTTGCCGATAAAGGGCTCAAAGCCGCTGGGAAACAGCCAGTACTCCTGATCCCGGATCCAGAGGCTGCCTTCGGGAAGTGTTTTGCCGAGCAACCGCTGCAGCTCGGCGGCGATGGCCTGTTGCTGTTTGGCACTGGCGGGACTGAAAGGAAACTGCTTTTGTTGTTTGGGTTCATCGCTTTCGCGCGCCACTGAACTCAGTTTACGCACCTTGGCAACAAAGAAACCTTCGCTGTCATAGATTTGCGGCCAAATATGCAGGAAGCCCTCGGCAGTGCAGGCTTTTTCCGCCCCGGCAAACAGTGACTCAAGTGACTCAAAAGCCACGGCAGCGCCATATTTTTGCTTGAGGTATTGCAGTACGGCCTGGTTTTCCTGGCTGTTGAGGGTACAGGTGGAGTACACCATTACCCCGCCTGGCTTAAGTGCCAGAAAGGCGGAATCTATCAGATCCCTCTGGGTGGCGGCAATGTCGGCTATCTCCTGTGGATCCCAGTGTTTGAGGGCATCCGGATCCTTACGTACCGTGCCTTCACCGCTACAGGGGGCATCGAGCAACACCGCATCCATGGATTCATACTGGTATTGGCCGAACACCCTGGCATCGAAGTGGGTCAGGGCCGTATTGCTGACCCCCATTCTCTGCAGATTGGCATGCAGCACTTTGACGCGGCTGGAGGAGTATTCGTTGGCGATCAGCACACCACCATTGGCCATCATGGCCGCCATTTGTGTGGTCTTGGATCCCGGCGCCGAGGCCATATCTAGCACCCGCTCCATTCCCGGCTCCAGCAGCGCCATGGGCGGCAGCATGGAGCTGGCCTCCTGAATGTAAAACAGCCCTTGCTGATGTTCGATACAATTTCCGGGTTGGCTATCGCCCGCCTGATACCAAAATCCCTCAGGGCACCAGGGAATGGTTTCGAACTGCCAGCCTTTGGCCCGCATTCTCGAGAGGAATTCATCGACGCTGATTTTGAGGGTGTTGACCCGCAAGGCGGCTCTCAGTGGTAAGCTGCAAAAGTGAATAAAATCCTCGAGCTTGAGATGTTCTGGCAGATCCTTGGCGATACTGTTGATAAAATTCTGATTTAATTGAACCATAAATAAAAAGGGTGACCCCGGGATGGCGGCAGTATAGCACACTCGGGCGCGGCGACTGTGGGGTGTTTTAGGTGTTGAACCGGGTTTGGAGTCTGTTCTTTATTATCGCGCTGGGAGCGATTTTGCTGCGTTTGATGAGTGGTGATGCGACCGTTCTCAATGAGTCTGTCACGGCGATGTTTGACAGCGCCAAATTGGCCGCGGAAATAGCCCTGGGATTGATTGGGGTGTTGACCCTGTGGATGGGGCTGATGCGTCTCGGGGAAAAAGCCGGAGTGATTGCAGCCATCGCCTGGGTATTTGAGCCGCTGCTCAGCAAGTTGATGCCGGAAGTGCCAAGAGGCCATCCCGCCTATGGCAGCGTCACCATGAACCTGACCGCCAATATGCTGGGGTTGGACAATGCCGCCACACCATTGGGACTTAAGGCGATGGCGGATCTGCAAAGCCTGAACCCCGACAAGAAGACCGCCACCAATGCCCAGATCCTGTTTTTGGTGCTCAATACCTCTTCTGTGACTTTGGTACCCGTGACGGTTTTTCTGTACCGGGCGCAGCAAGGGGCGGCTGATCCTGCCGACATTTTCCTGCCTATTTTACTCTCTACCCTGGGCTCGACCCTGGCGGGTTTGAGTGTGGTGGCGCTGGTGCAAAGGATACGCTTGCTGGATTGGGTGGTGCTGAGTTATGGCGCAATACTGCTCGGCGGTCTCAGCGCCGGAGTGATGTACCTGTTGACCCTGGGAGCCGAGCGGATCGGCGAAGTCTCCGCCATGCTGGGGAACGGTTTGCTGCTGGGGATCATCTTTGCCTTTGTGTTGGTGGCGCTGCTGCGGCGGGTGGCGGTTTACGATGAATTTATCGAAGGCGCCAAGTCGGGGTTTGAACAGTCGGTGCGGCTCATTCCTTATCTGCTGGCCATGCTGCTGGCGATAGCCTTACTGCGCGCCTCCGGCGCGCTGGATTATCTACTCGGTGTTATTGCCGCTTTGGTGAGCCATATGGGGATGGATGGCCGCTTTATCGATGCCTTGCCAACCGCCCTGATGAAGCCTTTGAGCGGCTCAGGCGCCAGAGCCATGATGCTGGAAACCATGGCCCATTACGGCGTCGATTCTTTTGCCGGTAGGCTGGCGGCCATTTTCCAGGGTAGTACTGAAACCACTTTTTACGTGCTGGCAGTGTATTTTGGTGCCGTCGGTATCCGCAATGGCCGCCACGCACTGGCTTGTGGCTTGTTTGCCGATCTGGCGGGTATCTGCACTGCTATCGCCGTGTGCTATTGGTTTTATGGCTGAGGCGATACATAGGTAGGATTACAGAGTTAAAAAACGGGGCTCAGACGAGCCCCGTTTGGGTTTTATGGCTGGCTGAGTCTTGGGCGCCAGTTGAGCCAGTCGCGCTCGGGTTTGTCATGAAGTGGCATCAGACTCTGGTTTTCAAGCGGTTTGCTGCTTTGATTGTCGAGCTCAGTGACCACTCCTATGCCGCCGGCGAGTATGGTTTCCAATGAGCCGGTTTCGATTTGGGCTCCGGAAAAAAGCCCCAAATCGACCCGAATACCGGACAAGTCGTAGAACCTGCTGCTCTGGTTGATAAGATGCCGATAAGGCGCAGCAATCTGGGTCTGGATCCAGACTTCATCGCCCTTGGGCGCCAGTCGATAGCTGGTTACATCGCCAATTTGAATGCCGCGAAAGAAGATCCCTGTGCCTATGTTGACCGAGCCCAGGCTGGCCTTGCTCAGCACCAGTTGCAGCGCATCGGCCTCTGGGGCAACCGCCGTGTGTACTTGGCCATTGAACTGTTGGCTTACTTCGGCGGCTTGGCCGGGAAGAGCGCTGATATAGGCGCCGGTCAGCAGGGTTTCCGGTGCCTTTATGCCCTTAAGGGATATTTCGGCATTGACCAGGCTGAAGCGACTGTCGCTTTTGAGAAACGGCTCGGCATAGCGGCCATAGAGGAAGGCACTGAGTTGCTGGCTGTTGAGATCGTCACTCAAGGTTACCCGGGTGACTTCACCTATCTGATGACCCTGATAGCGGATAGCGGCACCTGGTTTGATAGTGGCACTGGCCGGGAAACTCAGCCCAATGGCAACGGCTTGATTGCGCGCCAGTGACTCGGAAGCATAAAGCTGCTTATTGTTGGGCTCGCCTTGCTCCAAAAAGCCCAAACTGATACTGCCCTTGATGGCACCGGCCAGCGGCGCGACATCCAGCTTGACTCCCGAAAGCCCGGCATCGATTGACACCGCCTGGTTGCGCCAAAACACGGCATTGGGTTTGAGCAGGGGCGCAAAGGTATGGTCTATGGCGAGCGCAATGGCAAATCTGTCATCCTGGCTCTGCCAGCTGACCTGTTTCACCTGTCCTATCTGCATCTTCTTGTAGTAGACAGGTGCGCCTGGGCTCAAGTCGGCGCCATCATCGCTGTAGAGCTGCCAGTTGAGCTGCTCCATGCCTTGGTAATAGTGGCCGGCCTCGGCACTCGAGGCAAACAGCGGCAACGGCTTGGAAAGATCGGCGCCCTTGCGGCTTTGGCCGCGTCTTAAGCTGACACTGCCCTTGGTCAGGGTCGTAAAATCGCCGCTCTTGAGGCTGACGCCGTCCAGTGAGGCGTTGAAGTCCAGCGCGGCTTCGGCGATGAAGTCACTGCCTTGAGTCAGCAACGGGGCAAACTCGGGCAACACCTCGGCCTGGTACTCGACCGAATTGAAGTCCCGGCTCAGGGCAACTGAAGTGACCTTGCCTATGGCGATCTTCTTGTACCTCAGCTCGGCATCTGGGCTGATGCCGGGGTTTTCATCGGCTCTAAGCGTTATCTTTAGCGCCTTGGCCTTGCTGAGATCCGGCGCCTGCTCGGCCAAGGCGTAACGGGTCTGGGCCTCGCCCGTACCCGGGAGAAAGGCGATGGCATCGCCGCTCAGCAATCGGCCCGGGTGTTTTATGCCTGACAGTGACAGCTCAGCGCCTTCACGCCAAAACTGCGCCGTGCCGGTCAAAAGACTCGAGTAGGGGGCGTCCAGGCGGGCATGCAGCGCCACGCCGTCATCGGCCAGCACTATCTCTTCGATTTCCCCTATAGGCAAACCGCGGTAGAGAATGGGGCTGCCCTTGTTGAGGCCATCGGCGTTTTTTGCCGACAGAATAAAGCTGGCGCCGCCACTGGCTTCTGTTTCATTGTCATATAGGGTGAAACTATCGCCGTTTACTGCGTTCTTTGAGCTTTCGGGGGAATCAAAGTTGATGCCGCCGGCGAGTATCGCCGCCAGGCTCTCTGCGCTGACCTTAACGCCGGAAAGTGAGGCGTTGATCTCTATGCCGGAGACATTCCAAAAGCGGGAATCTTTCTTGACCAGATAGGCATATTGCTCCTGAATAAAGGCACTCAGCTGCAGCTTGTCACTGTTGTCGAGTCGATAGCTGACCACACTGCCAACCGGTACCTGGCGATAGAATACCGGAGAGCCCACATCCAGTGAGCCGAGGCGATCGGCGCTCAGTTCAACCACTAAGCCATCATTACTGGGCAGCACGGCCGGGGCAGAGCGCTCGGCCTCGTAGCTGTAACGTGAATCGCCGTCTCCGGGTTGAATACCTATATAGTTTCCCGAGAACAAGGCATCCAAACCTTCGACACCTGTGATGGATGCTTTGGGGGTCACCAGCCAGAACTTGGTTTCATCCCTGAGGAAAGGCTCGGCGCGGTAGTCCATCAATACATCGACATTCACACCCTGCAGCTCTTCATCGATGGAGATATCCACCACCTTGCCGACGGTCAGGCCTTGATAGCGCACCAGCGTCTTGCCTACGTCCATACCACTGGCACTGGGGAAGTGGATCCGCACCTCAATGCCGGATTCCTTGATGCTCTTCAGCCCCAGCCAAGCGCCCAAGGCCAACGCCACTATAGGTAACAGCCAGATGGGGGAAAAAAGCTTCTTTTTGACTATTTTAGGCTTTTCGATTTGCGTCATCTTCTGTGTCCAGTTGATCCCAAAGTAAACGTGTGTCCAACACCTTGGCCGCAAGTTGGGTAAAGAGGATGACCAAGGCAAACGCAGTTGCTGCCGGCGCCGGCTTGGCGTCCAGCAATTGCCCCATATTAACCAGGGCAACGGTAATGGATATGACAAACAGATCCAGCATAGACCAGCGTCCAATCCATTCTATGATATGAAACCCAGCCATCAGTGGCCGTTTGGGGATAGGCAGGTTGAAACTGATCGCCGTCAGATAGAAAGCCAGGCCGATAATCTTCAGCCAGGGCACCAGAATACTGGCGGTAAAGACTATGATGGCGATGGGTAACATATCCGACTGTACCAGATGGGTGATGCCGGAAAAAATGGTGTCGTAGGTAACCTTGCCCTGTTTGGTGAGCATGGTAATGGGATAGATGTTGGCCGGGATCAACAAGATGGCTGCCGTGATCAGCAAGGCCCAGCTTTTTTGCAGACTGGTTTCGTCCCTTAGCCTGAGTGGGTTTTGGCAGCGGCTGCAGTACTCATCCTCTATCAGGTTGAGTTTCTTGCAGGCAGGGCAGGTGCACAGGCCCATGTCTTTGCCCTGGATCTGCTTTCTAGCTTTCATCGAGAAAACTCCACATATGCTCCAGGTTATATTCGCGCTGCAGGAAGAGAGTCACCAAAAACAGCATGGTAAAACAAAAGGTTCCCATGCCAAAGTAAACATCGGAGAAGTCGGACAACTGAAAGGCGGAAACCAGGAAACTGATCACATAAATTTCCAGCATGGTCATTTGCGACAGCAGGCCTTGCTTCTTGAGCAACCAGGTGAGAACCCCTCGCCAGAAGTGATGCTGCACCAGACCTGTCTTGATGATCAGTACCTGAACAAAAATCGACAGATTGAGTACTCCTGGGGCTATTACTGCCGCCACCAATACGGCAATCCCCACTATCCAATAACCTTGGTCAATTACCGCCAGGGCACCTTGGTATGCGGTCGTGGTTCTGACACTGCCGAGAAAGTGCATTTCCAATACAGGTAGCAGCATGGCGGGCAGATAAAACAGCAGGGCACTGATACATAACGCCAGCATGCCATTGATAGAACAATAGGGCGCATCATAAAGCGCTGTATGGCATCTGGGACAAAGCGCTCTGACGCCGGAGGGCAAGGCGCGTTTACTCACAGCCAAATCACAGGCGCGGCAGAGCACTATGCTGCAGTCCGGTTTGTTGTCGCTTGGAGTATAAGCTTTCAAATGCTGGATATGTCCTGTTCTGGCCATGGTGACCCAAACTTAGTCGTCAACACACTAACTGCGTTGCGCGTGGGTCCATTGGAGTTAATCGACAAAACAAACTCGCAAATACTATCAGAAAGAGCGCGTCTCTTGCATCTATAGCGCATTTTATGTCACTCTATATACTGTATATTTAAACAGTGTGAGGAAGGTCATGGCCGTTATAACTCAGTACGTTGTGGTCAGAGAAGGGGTTGAGAAGATGACATTTACATCTAAGAAGGAGGCAGACGCCTACGATAAGATGCTCGACATCGCGGATAACTTAATCCCCTTTATTCAAGCCAGTGAATTGGAACTGGATGATAATACAGCGGAAAAACTTGCTTTTTATTTAGCTTCTCATAAAGATACACTGGCGAATCTGCTCAAGGGCGCCCCGGTAAAAGCACCGGCCCCCGCCAAGAGCAGTAAGAAGAAGACAGAACCAGAAAAGGCATAACCCGGGAATACAGATGAAAGCTCAGTTTTACGATACGCTCAACCGTCAGGTACAGGCACTGTTTGCCGGTGAAGACGATGTCATTTGTGCCATGGCCAATTTCTCAGCTTTGCTGAATGAACACCTTGAAGACATCAATTGGGTGGGCTTCTATCTGCTCAAGGGTGAGCAACTGGTGCTTGGGCCCTTTCAAGGGAAACTGGCCTGTACCCGAATTCCAATGGGCAAGGGGGTCTGTGGCACCGCGGCCGCCAAGGCCGAGACTCAGTTGGTTGAGGATGTACATCAGTTTGCCGGACATATCGCCTGTGATGCCGCCAGCAACTCGGAAATTGTGATCCCTGTTTACCAAAAGGGCGAACTGATTGCCGTGCTGGATATCGACAGTCCCAGCCTGTCGCGCTTCGATAAAGAGGATCAAGCCGGGCTGGAGACCCTGGTGCAGAGTCTGGAAAAGTGCTTATTTGGTTAATTCCCGTACAATCTGCCACAATTGGTGGTCGCTTTAAGGCGCGTGCAGCTTATAATAGGCGGCCGCTTTGAGGGCCAAATGACCGTTTGTGGTGCTTGGCCGTATCAGGCTGAAATGTTAAGTTTTGTGTAATGCCTTTGGCAATGGCCGAATGCATGCTAATTTGTACGTTATCCCCCAAGGGGTTAACGAAGATGAACGACGCCGTGAGTACAGCAGACCTAACTGACCACTGACGTCCCCTGTTAACTGTGGAAGTAATGATGGAATCAACAGAAAAGTTGACCGACACCAACGCTATTCTGGCGTATTTGTATGAAACATTCCCTTTGTGCTTTATTGCCGAAGGAGAAACCAAACCACTGAAGATAGGACTGTTTCAGGATTTGGCTGAAAGGTTGGCTGATGATTCCAAAGTCAGTAAGACCCAACTTAGGGTCGCCCTGAGACGCTACACCAACAGTTGGCGCTATCTGAAGTGCATCAAGGAAGGCGCTCAGAGGGTGGATCTCGATGGTAACCCTTGCGGCGAACTGGACCCAGAGCATATTGAACATGCCAAGGCGACGCTGAAAGAGAGTCAGGAAAAAGCCAAGGCCCGCCGTGCTGCCGAGCCAGCCAAAGAAGGTGAAGCCAAAAAAGCCAAGCCTGCGCGTAAGCCTCGTCCTCAAGGGGACAAGCCCCGCAACGAGCGCCCACGCAGCGATAAAAAGGCGGCCCGTAAGCCTGGCAAGCCTGCCGCTCCAGCCGTGGAATTGGTACCAGCCGTATTGGAAGAGCTGAAACCTTCACAGCGAGTGAATGTCAAATTGGGTATGACACCGGTAGCCGGTGTGATCCTCGACATCAATAAAGAAGATGTTCACGTCCAACTGGATTCCGGCCTGTCAGTTAAGGTCCGCGTGGAACATATTCTGCTGTAAAATCATCAAATAGAAAGGAGTAACTTGCTGATGCGAAAATTTATTCTTGCTGCATCGATCGCCAGTGTCTTTATGGGAGCCCAGGCGCTGGCTATCTCACCGGCAGTCCCGGTCAGCGAGTTACCCCATTTGCAACAGGAGCCGCAACACAAGGTTGCCAGTAAACGGATAACCGGCCTGTTCAGTCGCTCCCATTATCACAGATTCGATCTGGATGATGCCTTCTCACAGCAGATCTTCAAACGCTTTCTTGAACAACTCGACTACCGCCGCAATGTATTGTTGCAGAGCGATATCGACAGTTTTAAGGTTTATGCCAATCAGTTTGACGATATGGTACGCAGCGGCGATCTGGAACCGGCGTACAAGATGTACGATCTGGTGCAGCAGCGCCGTTACGAGCGTTTTGCCTATGCCTTGAGTCTGCTCGACAAAGAGATGGACTTTAATCAGGCCGGCGATGCTTATGTCTTTGATCGTAAAGATGCCGCCTGGCCCAAAGACGAGGCCGAGCTCAACGAGCTGTGGCGTCAGCGGGTCAAGTACGATGCCCTCAACCTCAAGCTGACCGGTAAAGAGTGGCCGGAGATTGTTGATGTGCTGGGTAAGCGCTACAACAACGCCATCAAACGCTTGAAGCAAACCAACAGTGAAGACGTGTTCCAGGGGCTGATGAATGCATTTGCCCGCAGTGTCGAGCCGCACACCAGTTACCTGTCTCCCCGTAATGCCGAACGTTTCCAGATGGAGATGAACCTGAGCCTGGAAGGGATAGGCGCCGTATTGCAGATGGAAGATGACTACACAGTTATCAAGAGTCTGGTGGCCGGTGGTCCTGCTGCGCTGAGTGAGAAGCTGGCGCCTGAAGACAGAATTGTCGGTGTAGGTCAGGAAGGCAAGGAGATGGTCGATGTTATCGGCTGGCGTCTGGATGATGTAGTCGACCTGATCAAAGGCCCTAAAGGTAGCAAGGTGACTCTGCAGGTGCTGCCCAAGAAAGGCGGCTCCAATGCCAAACCCATCAATGTGACTGTGGTGCGGGACAAAATTCGTCTCGAAGACAGGGCGGCGACTTCCAAGATAGTCGAGCCGGAAACCGGTCCTTACGCTCAGCGTAAAATTGGTGTTATCCAGATCCCCGGCTTCTATATGGACTTATCCCGCGATGTGGCCAAGGAGTTGCAAACACTCAATGAAGCCAAGGTTGAAGGTGTGATTATTGACTTGCGTGGTAACGGTGGTGGCGCCTTGACCGAAGCGACTTTGCTTACCGGGCTGTTTATCGATCAGGGGCCTGTGGTGCAAATTCGTGACGCCAATGGTCGCATCAGCGAAAACCGCGACAACGACGGCAAGAGCTATTATGACGGTCCACTCACAGTGATGGTTGACCGTTACTCGGCCTCGGCATCGGAAATTTTTGCCGCTGCGCTGCAGGATTATGGCCGCGCCTTGATTATCGGTGAGTCTACCTTCGGTAAAGGCACAGTGCAGCAGCACAAGAGCCTTGGCCGTATCTACGACCTGTATGAAAAGCCGGTTGGCCATGTGCAGTACACCATAGCCAAGTTCTACCGTATTAATGGTGGCAGTACTCAGTTGAAAGGTGTGACTCCGGATATTCCGTTCCCCAGTGCGTTGGAGCCGGGGGAATATGGTGAGGCGGAAGAAGACAATGCACTGCCATGGGATAAGGTGCCTGTAGCCAAGTACCAGCCTTTGGGTGAAATCGGCGCAGAGATGGTCAGCAATCTTGCGAAACGCCACGAGAGTCGGATTAAGCAGGACGTCGAGTTCGGCTATATACTGCAGGACATAGGCGAGTTCAAGAAACACCATAAAGAGAAGAGTGTTTCTCTGGTGGAAAGTGAGCGCTTGGCCGAGCGGGATAAGGACGATCAGAAACAGTTGGCCCGCCTCAACGAACGTCGGGTTGACCATGGTCTCGAACCCTTGAAGTCTCTGGATGACGATGAAAATGTCTCCGAAGACGAGAAGAAAATCGAGACTCCGGATGCCTTCCTCGATGAAGCCGTCTATATCACTCTGGATATGGTGGACTATCAGAGATTGGCAAAAAACAGCGCAAATTGATGCTGGCTCCAGGAAACAAAAAACGCGCTGATTGCGCGTTTTTTGTTTGCTCCCAGCGCGAACAGAGGCAAGATCAGTCAACGAACTCAGCGACTGCCAGTGCCCAACGAATTAAGGATGACCTATGTCTGAAGCACAAACCATTTCCCCGCAACAACTGCAGGCCAAGCACCTGGCCGATTATCGTCCACCGGCGTTTTTGATCCCCGAACTGTCACTCTCATTTCAGCTTGAACCCAAGCAAACCCGAGTGACGGCCGTCAGCCGGGTAAAGCGCAACGGCAGTCACAATGAGCCTCTGCAGCTTGATGGTGACGAGCTGGAACTGGAGCAGCTGTTGGTCAATGGTGAACCGGCCGACTATCGCCTCGAGCCGGGTAAACTACTGCTTGAAACCGAACTCAACGAATTTGAATTGACTCTGGTGACTCGCATCAGCCCGGCCGATAACTCGGCACTGGAAGGCCTGTACATGTCCGATGGCGCCTATTGCACTCAGTGTGAGGCGGAAGGTTTCAGGCGCATCACCTATTTTCTCGACCGTCCCGATGTGCTGGCCAAATACCAGGTACGTATCGAAGCCGACAAGGCGTTTCCTTTCCTGCTCTCCAACGGCAACTTGCTGGAGAAAGGGGAGATGGCCGATGGTCGTCATTTCGCCGTCTGGCAAGACCCTTTCCCTAAACCCGCTTACCTGTTTGCCTTGGTTGCCGGTGACTTTGACCTGCTGGAAGACAGCTTTACCACCCGCTCCGGCAGAGAGGTCAAACTGCAGGTGTTTGTCGACAAGGGCAACCTGCACAAGGCCGGACACGCCATGGCTTCACTTAAAAAGGCGATGGCCTGGGACGAGTCACGCTTTGATCTCGAGTACGATCTCGATATCTACATGGTGGTGGCTGTGGACTTCTTCAACATGGGTGCAATGGAAAACAAGGGCCTGAATATCTTCAACACCAAGTATGTGTTGGCGGATAAAGACACGGCGACCGATGATGACTTTCACGGTATAGAATCTGTGATTGGCCACGAATATTTCCACAACTGGACCGGCAACCGGGTAACTTGCCGCGATTGGTTCCAACTTAGCCTGAAAGAGGGCCTGACCGTATTTCGCGATCAGGAATTCAGCTCAGATCTCGGCTCCCGGGCCGTCAACCGTATTCATGCCATCAAGGTCATCAAGAACCAGCAGTTCGCCGAGGATTCTGGCCCGATGTCGCATCCTATTCGTCCCGAAAGCGTGATAGAGATGAATAATTTCTACACAGTCACTGTTTACAACAAGGGCGCCGAAGTGATCCGCATGATGCACACCCTGTTGGGTGAGCAGGCCTTCCAGGCGGGGATGAAGCTCTATTTCGAGCGCCACGACGGCCAGGCGGTTACCTGTGACGACTTTGTCGCTGCTATGGAAGATGCCTCAGGTAAAGATCTTACTCAATTCCGCCTTTGGTATAGCCAGGCGGGCACCCCTCAAGTGACAGTGACCGATGAGTATGAGGCAAGCACAGAGACTTACCGCCTGCACCTCAAACAGTTCACCCCAGTGCGCGCCGGTGAAGCGGCCAAGGCAGCGTTGCATATTCCGTTCAGCCTGGAACTGCTGGGCAATGACGGCAACGCCTTGGTCAACCAAGTGTTTGATTTTACCCAGGCCGAGCAGACTCTGGAGTTTAAGGATATCAGTGCCCGTCCGATCCCTTCGCTGTTGCAGGACTTTTCGGCGCCGGTGAAGCTCAAGTATGACTACAGCACAGTGCAGCTGCTCTGCTTACTGCGCCATGCCGGCAGTGAAGTGGCCCGCTGGGAAGCGGCGATGAGTCTCTTCAGCCGCGCTGTTTGGGCCAATGTGACTTTACTTGAACAAGGGCAGGGGATGCATCTGGATCCTCGGGTTGTCGACGGCTTCAGAGGTGTGATACTGGACGAAGCTTTGGATAAGGGCCTTGCGGCCGAAATTCTCAAGCTGCTTTCAGTGTCTTCCTTGATTGAGCAGGCGGATAAGGTTGAATTGGATGCCCTGTTGCTGGCTCGCGACTTTGTGATTGAAGCCATCGCCACTGGCTGTGAAGATGAGCTGCTGGCCCGTTATCGTCAATTGCTGCCACTGGATGAGGCTGCCGCCCGCAGTTTGAAAAACACCCTGCTTTGGCTGCTGGCCAAAGTCTCTGATGAGCATGAGTCTTTGATTGAACAGCAGTTTGCATCGGCCTCTGGCATGACAGATGCGCTGGGCGCGCTGCTTGCCGCCAATGATGCCGATTGTGATTGCCGCAATATCCTGATGCAGGCATTCGAGCAGCGCTGGAACCAGACCCCTCTGGTGATGGACAAGTGGTTCAGCCTGCAGGCGATGGCCGAAGATGATGAGGTGATCGCCAGACTCGAGACCCTGTTGCAACATCCGGCTTTTAGTCTGAATAATCCCAACCGGGTTCGTTCCCTGGTGGGCAGTTTTGCTGCGGCCAATGTGCGCCAATTCCACCGCCAGGACGGCAAGGGATATGCTTTCCTTACCGTCATGCTCAAACAGCTCAATAGCCTCAACCCGCAAGTGGCTGCACGGATCATTACTCCGCTGATCCAGTTTGCCAAGTTTGACGCCGGGCGTCAGGCCAAAATGAAGGCTTGCCTGCAGGAGTTGTTGGCTATGCCTGAGCTGTCACGGGATCTTTATGAGAAGGTCAGCCGCGCACTGGAAGACTGAGTTTAAAGATGGAATTTTACTTTCGCCTCAATCTGAGTTATCAGGACTTTTTACCTTACTATCAAGGTATTGCTGAAAATGTTGAGGTCAGGGAAAAGGGTGGCAAGATCCTCTGGATCAACGGCCGCCGTCTACGTCCTTTTCTGACCGCCGATGGTATTCACGGTGAATTCCATCTCAGATTGGACCGGGATGGAAAGTTCATTTCCCTGAAACAACTTTAGAGTAATTACTTAAAACGGTCGACTAAATCAGTCGGCCGTTTTTTACAGCTGTAACAAAGGTTAATTCATTGAAATTAATTGGATTATAGCTGTTAACCTTCACTGTCGTTTGCATACTCAACAAAAATTTAAATCCCTGCACCTTTCCTGAATGACGGATCCGTCTTAAGTCCTCAAATCTGCACAATAAATTTCTCAGTATCCGCCTTGCTCATCAGCATTAATTGCTGTAACAATGGTGTTACCTGTGAGCTAACAAGATGTTGGTTGAGACTCCTATAACAATTAATCCAGCAGGTTACGGAGAAGCGATAAATGAAAACAGTGATAAACCGTTTTAACAAGTCGGCGCTCGCTTTGGGGGTGGCGTCGGCACTGAGTTTAGGGATGATCCCCAGTGTCGAAGCGGTGTCTTTCAAATGGGGCGATGTGGATGGCTCCTTTGATTCGACCTGGACCTTGGGCGCCAGTTGGCGCGTGGAAGGACGTGACTGGGATGGTCAGATAGGTAAGGTTAACCATCCCAGATTCGACTGGAGTGGCTATTCCGCTTTTACTGATACCAAGTACACGGCTGCCGAGATCTGGGCGCAGCCCGGTTCTTATTCCAGCAACAATGACTTGAGTAATCTCCTCTATTCCAAGGGTGATACCACCTCGGAAATCTTCAAGGGGCTGCACGAGCTGTCGCTCAAGTATGAGAATTTCGGTATTTTCGCCCGCGGCATGTATTTCTACGATCGTAAGCTGAACGACAGAATTTACGATTTCAATGACCCTCTGACCGGCAACCGCTACGACCCTTGCGCCGACAAGCGCGCCGAGGAAGTGCAGTGTAAGGATATCCGTCTGCTGGATGCCTTCGTCTATGCCAACTTCGATTTCAACGATGGTGCCAATCCACTGACTATCCGTGTGGGTAATCAGGTGGTGTCATGGGGGGAAAGCACGCTGATTTCCCATGGTATTGCGGTGATCAACCCGGTTGATTTGAACATACTCAACGCGCCGGGCGCAGAATTGAAGGAAGCCTTCAGGCCACAGGGTATGGTGTGGGCCTCTTTTGGGGTGACCGAAAACCTGTCGCTGGAAGCTTTTTATCAGTATGACTGGGAGCCTATCTGGGTTCCGACTCCCGGGTCGATTTTCGGCACCAACGACTTTGTCGGTTACGGTGGCTACAACCAAAACGCTCAGCTTGGCTTCAACGCCAACCCGGATATCAATCTCGACTTCCTGACCCAGGAATATAACCGTCTGTCCAACATGATAGCCTCCGGACAGAATATTCCGACCGAGCAGTTGGTGCAGATGGCACTGGCTTATCCCACCAAGGTGACATTGGTGGAAGATGAAGCCGCTCCCAGCGATTCCGGTCAGTACGGTATCAAACTGGGTTATTACGCTCCGGAGCTGGGTGAAACCGAGTTTGGCTTGTACTACATGAACTACCATAGCCGTCGCCCACTCATCAGTGGTACCACGGCGGACTTCAGCACAGGCGCGCTGCTGTCAGATATGGCTGTGCTTGGGCAAAACGCCGGCAATATTAACCGTGAAGTGCTGCTGAGCCTGGAAAGCTTCTCCAAGGCCCAGGTGGTTTATCCCGAAGATATCAAGCTCTATGGCTTTAGCTTTAACACCTTGCTTGGTGATACCTCTGTAGCCGGTGAAATCGCACACCGCCAGGATGAGCCACTGCAGATTGATGATGTGGAACTGCTATTTGCCGCTATGCCACAACAGCTTGCCAACGCAGGGCTGAGGCCGGATCTTGATGGTTTGTCCCAGTACACTTCCTATGTCAAGGATGTTGGTCCGGGTGAATACGCCGAAGGTTATATTCGTCTCGATACCACTCAAGCGCAGATGACCTTTACCCACTTGTTCGGTCCCACCTTGGGTACCGATAACCTGACCATGCTCGCCGAAGTCGGTGGGGTATGGATCCACGATATGCCGGGTTTCGATGAACTCAGGCTCAATGGTCCAGGCACAGGTCGCAGCGGCGGCAATCCGGATATGCCTGGCATCATAGAGGCGTTGCACAATGGCCCTGAAACCAATCCGTTCCCGACAGATTTCGCCTGGGGTTACCGGATTGTCGCCAAGGCCGATTTCAACAACGTGTTCTCCGGCATCAATATGTCACCTAGAGTGATTTTCTCCCATGACGTTGAGGGTATCACCCCGGATCCTATGTTCCTGTTTACCGAAGGTCGCAAGTCCGTGGCACTGGGACTCAGTTTTGACTACCAGAGCCGCTGGGGCGCGGATCTTTCCTATAACAGTTTCTTTGGTGGGGTAGGCACAACCAACGCGATGGCCGATCGCGATTATGTGTCTTTCAACGTTAAGTTTTCGATCTGATAAGGACAATAAAATGAGAACTATAGCTATATTGTCTGCTGCTGTGATCCTGGCTTTGGGGGCCACCACAGCTGTAGAAGCCAAGATTTCCGAGGCCGATGCGGCAAAATTGGGTACCAGTCTGACTCCACTCGGGGCTGAGAAGGGCCCCAATGCCGATGGCAGTATTCCGGCTTGGGACGGCGGTATTACCACACCTCCAGCGGGCTATCAAAAGGGCATGCACCATCCCGATCCTTTCCCGGATGACAAGCCGCTGGCGACGGTTACCGCGGCCAACAAGGATCAATACAAGGAGTTTTTGACGCCTGGTCAGCTGAAGATGTTCGAAACCTATCCAGATAGTTTCAAAATGAACATCTACCAGACCCGGCGTACCGCTTCTGTGCCTCAGTTTGTCTATGATGCCACCAAGGCCAATGCTACCCGTGCAACTCTGGTAGCCGAGGGCAATGGTGTCGATGGCGCTTCCATAGGTATTCCTTTCCCTGAGCCGGCCAATGGCCTTGAAGCCATCTGGAACCATATCCTCAGATTCCGCGGTATTGATATCGAAACCGAGCGTAGCCAAGCTGCGCCTACCGCCAGCGGTGATTATACTCTGGTGGAAATGGCCGAAGAGATACGTTTCGAATATTCACGCCCGGATGCCAGTCTCGAAGAGTTGAAAAAAAACAATATCTTGTTTGAATTCAAACAGGTAGTTACCCAGCCTGCGCGTCTTGCCGGTACCGCGCTATTGGTGAAGGAAACCATGGATCAGGAAAAGGAACCCCGCCAGGCCTGGACTTACAACACAGGGCAGCGCCGGGTGAGAAAGGCGCCCAACGTGGCCTTCGACACTCCAGGTACGGTTTCCGATGGCCTGCGCACCACGGATGATTTCGATATGTTCAACGGTTCGCCTTCCCGTTACAACTGGGAACTGCTTGGCAAGAAAGAGATCTTCATTCCTTATAACGACTACCGTCTGCACTCGGATAAGGTCAAGTACAGTGAGCTACTCAAGCCAGGTCACCTGAACCCTGACTATGTGCGTTATGAAAAGCACAGAGTCTGGGTGGTCAAGGCCAGCTTGAAAGAGGGAATGCGCCACATCTACAAGACCCGGGTCTTTTATCTGGATGAGGATTCCTGGCAGGTATCAATCGCCGATCTGTACGACAACCGTGACGAACTGTATCGGGTTGCCATGGCTCATGGCCTGAACTACTACGAGGTGCCGACTCACTGGAGTACCCTCGAGGTGTATCACGATCTGCAGTCCCGTCGCTATATCGCCATAGGTTTGGATAACGAAGGCCGTATGTATGACTTCGATGCCAAGTTGTCCGAGGCCAACTTCACCCCGGCAGCGCTGCGCCGCGAAGGGATACGTTAAGCCTGTGGCATCTGTAATGGGTGGCTGAGGTCACCCAGTTGGAAATTCCAGGGGCGCGTGCGCCCCTTTCAACCCTAAGGAAGTCTGTAATGTCGTATCGCATGCTTCAAGCAGCGGCTCTGGGCCTTGGCATACTCACATTCCAGGGCGCGATTTCGCCCCTTCATGCCGAAACGCAATCTGCAACCGGGGCTCTGACCGGCCAGCTCCAGCCTTTGGCCGTTCATTCTTTGATGTTGGATATTGCTCAGGCCGGCAGCACTATGGTGGCGGTCGGTGAGCGGGGTCATATCTTAAGGCTCAGCGCCGATGCCAATCAGTGGCAACAGGTGGCGACACCGAGTCAGGCGCAGTTGACCAAGGTATTTTTTCTCGATGTCAACCATGGCTGGGCCGTGGGCCATGATGCCACCATTCTTGCCACCCAAGATGGCGGGCTCACCTGGCAGCAACAGTTCAGTTCGCCAGAGCTTGCCCGGCCCTTGCTGGATGTCTGGTTTGCCGACTCGCAAAACGGAATAGCCGTTGGTGCCTATGGTCTATTTCTGCGCACCACAGATGGTGGCCAAAGCTGGCAGAAAGAATTTCATCCCGAGCTCTTGAGCCAAGATGACGCCGATTATCTGGCGGATCTTAAACAGCAGGATGAAGAAGCCTATATGGCCGAGTCTGACTCTATTCTGCCCCATTTCAATCGGGTCATCGCCCTTGAAGACAAGCGCTTGCTTATGGTCGGGGAGCTGGGGATGGTAGCCATTTCCGAAGATGGCGGCCGTTTGTGGCAGCGACTGGAGTTTATTTATGACGGCTCTTTGTTCAATGCCATAGAAAGGGATAAACAGCTCTATGTGTTTGGTCTGCGAGGGCATGCCTTCAGCGCACCGGAAGATATGAGTCAGTGGCAGGAGATAAAGATGCCGCTTGAATCGACCCTCAATGCGGCTGCGCCGGTCAAAGGGGGCCTGCTGCTGGTCGGCAATGGCGGCGCCGTGATTCGTTTGGATAACAACTTACACGCTGAGCTGGTAACCCAGCGCAGAGGAGAAAACTTATCGGCAGTTGCCGTTGACCCCAAGGGCCGGTTATGGATAGCCGGAACCAAAGGGCTTTTCGAACTAAAACAACAATAAAGGGCCATTATTATGTTAGACAGACTGGTCAATGGGATTGAGAGTTTTCTCTTTCGCAATCGTATCGGAGTGATACTGCTGTTTGCGCTGACCACGGTATTTCTGGGCTTTCAGGCCAGTCAGCTGAAAATGGATGCGGCATTTGTTAAAAACATTCCGCTGCATCACCCCTATATGCAGACCTACCTCAAACACCAGAAGCAGTTTGGCGGCGCCAACTCCATCATGGTGGCGGTAGAAGACAGCAGCGGTAATATTTTCAATCCGGCGTTTTTCGACACCCTGAAGAATGTGCATGATCAACTGTTCTTTATTCCCGGGGTAGAGCGCTCTCAGGTGAAATCCCTGTTTTCGCCGTCGACACGTTTTACCGAAGTGGTGGAAGACGGGTTTGCCGGAGGGCCGGTGATCCCGGCGGATTTCAGCACGACAGAAGCCGGGCTTGAGCGGGTCAGAGGCAATATCGAAAAGGCCGGCATAGTCGGCCGTCTGGTGGCAGAGGACTACAGCGCTGCCATGGTGACGGCGCAGCTGATGGACTTTGATCCGCAAACCGGCGAGCCATTGGACACTTTGGCGTTTGCTGCCCAACTGGAAGAGCAGCTCAGAGGCCAGTTTGAAAAAGACGGCATCAAGATTCACATCATAGGCTTTGCCAAGATGGCCGGTGATGTGGCAGACGGGGCCAAAGGGGTACTGCTGTTTTTCCTGATAGCCATTTTGGTCACGGCCCTGATGGTGTATCTCTTCTCCCGCTCTATGGTGTTGACCCTGCTGCCTTTGGTGTGCAGCTTGATAGCCGTGGTCTGGCAGCTTGGTCTCTTGACCGTGGTGGGCTTTGGCTTGGATCCCATGTCGATTCTGGTGCCGTTTTTGGTATTTGCCATAGGTGTCAGCCACGGGGTACAGATGATCAACGCCATCCGCAAGCGGGTCGCCGATGGTCAGAGTACCAAGGTGGCGGCGGCTTCGGCGTTTCGTAGCCTCTTGGTACCGGGCGGGGTCGCCTTGCTGTCGGATACCATAGGGTTTATGACCTTGCTGGCAATCGATATCGGCATTATTCGCGAGCTGGCTATTTCCGCATCGCTTGGGGTGGCGGTGATCATCCTGACCAACCTGGTGCTCTTGCCTCTGGTGATCTCCTTCTTCCAGATAAAGGCCGCGAAAGCGGACGCTGGCACCGAGGCCAAGACAGCGGCCTTTTGGCAAAAGCTCACCTGTTTTGCTACCCCAAAATATGCTGCGGTGGTGGTAGCTGCCACTGCACTGCTTTATCTGGGCGGGTTGCAGCAAGCCGGCAAGATGCAAATCGGCGATCTTCAGGGCGGAGCACCGGCGCTGCATCAGGACTCCCGCTATAACCAGGACACCTTCTTTATTACCGATCATTTCTCTATCACCACAGACGTGATGAGTGTGATAGTGGAAGCCTATCCCGAGGCCTGTACCTATCACTCGGCGCTGGAGAAGATTGACAGGTTCGAATGGTTGGCGCGCAACACCCCAGGGGTTGAGTTTACCGCCAGTATCGCCTCGGTGGCACGCCAGGTGAATGCCGGTTTCAACGAGGGTAGCCCCAAGTGGCAGGTATTGCCCAGGAGCCCGGCGAGCCTGGCACAGTTGGTGTCACAAATTCCTACCAGCACAGGCCTGCTGAACGGCGATTGCTCTGTGATGCCTGTTTATCTGTTTCTTAAGGATCATAAGGCGGAAACCATAGAGCAGGTGGTGAACAAGGTGAAGCTGCTGGCCGCCGAAATGGACGACGACAAGCTGAGCTTTAAACTCGCTTCCGGCCCGGTCGGGGTGATGGCGGCAACCAACGAGGCCGTGGCCGAGGCGCAGCTGCCTATGATGCTGTATGTCTATGGCGCGGTGTTTATCCTCTGCCTGATAAGCTTCCGCTCACTGAAAGCCACGGTTGCAGTGATTCTGCCTCTGTATGTGGTATCGACACTGGCGCAGGCTCTGATGACCTGGCTGGATATAGGCCTGACGGTGAGCACCTTGCCGGTTATTGCCCTCGGGGTGGGTATCGGGGTGGACTATGGCATCTATATCCTGTCGACCATGGCCGTGAAACTGCGCGATGGTATGGCGGTGCAGCAGGCCTATTTCGAAGCCTTGATGGAGCGGGGCAGTGCGGTCATCTTCACTGGCCTGACCTTGGCTATTGGGGTGAGCACCTGGTTCTTCTCTGCACTTAAGTTCCAGATGGATATGGGAATTTTGCTTACCTTCATGTTTGTGGTCAACATGCTGGGGGCCATAATTATCCTGCCTGCGCTGGCGGCACTTTTCTGGCGCAAACACAGTTAGTGATGGGGGCAGGGGAAGAAGTTTCTCCTGCCCTTGCTGCATAGTTAGTCTGTTATTCCGATTACTTCTTCACCACTCCCTTCAATATCCCGTCATTGCTGGATTTGTACAGGATGTACCACTAAAATTTTGCTCGAATTATGGTGTGTTTAGTAATACACTGCGCGGCATGACCTCGGTCACAAAAAATTCAGGCCCGGGTCATTCGTCGAAGCATCCATATAATGAAAAAAGCGCTGCCATAGACGCTTAAGGAAACAGCAAAATGGCCTTGAAAGATGCAATGCCTTCAGTACTGCTTGAAAAGGTAGTCAGTTTAATCCACTCCAAAGTCCCTAAAGCACAAGCAAATCAGGTGGAACAGTTCGCCACCTGCCTCTACGCTCACATGTCCAAGGACGATCTCCTGGCCCGTAACGATAGCGATCTCTACGGTGCCGTCCTGAGTCTTTGGAATGCCCTGAACAGCACGCCTTGTGGGGAAACTCACTTAAGGGTATTTAACCCAAGCCAGGCCAAGCATGGCTGGCAATCAACCCACTCCATCATAGAAGTTGTGCAGCCCGATATGCCCTTCCTGGTGGATTCTGTGGGTATGGCCCTCAACCGTTTGGGGATCACAGCTCATATGATGTTGCATACGCCACTGGCCATTGAGCGCCAGGGCACAGACATCAAGCGGGTCAGCTTTGTTAACGACAGCAAGGAAGACAGCGACAAGGTGGCGGTATTCCTGATCGAAATCGACCGCCAAAGCAGCGACAAGGACATAAAACAACTCGAAAAAGAGATAGAGTCCGTGCTCGGTGATGTCGCCGCCGCCGTCAATGACTGGCGCGCCATGTCCGACAAGCTGGCAGAAGTGGCTGAAGAGCTGCCAAAGCGCCCATTCCCCGGTGAGAAAGCCGAACTTGAAGAAGCGACTCGCTTCCTTAACTATTTGAACAACCATCATTTTACTCTGATGGGTTATCGTCGCTACGACCTGCGAAAAGTCGAGGGTGACGTTGAGTTGGTGCCGGATATGGCAAGCAGCCTGGGCTTGATGAACAAACCCGGCAAGGCGCAGCCAGAGCACGGTTTGATGCTGTCTTCTTTCTCTGAATCGGCTCGCCGCGAAGCGCTGGACAACAGTTTGCTGATCCTGACCAAGAGCAGTGCCAAGAGCCGGGTTCACAGACCCGCCTATGTCGACTATATCGGCGTCAAACGTTTCGATGAGGCCGGTAATGTCGTCGGTGAAGACAGATTCATCGGCCTGTATGCCTCCAATCTGTACAACCGCAGCCCGAAAGAGATCCCCCTGCTGGCCGAGAAAGTCCAGCGGGTGATGGACAAGTCAGGACTGGCACCGCGCTCCCACGACTATAAAGCGTTGATGAATATTCTGGAAAACCTGCCAAGGGACGAGATTATTCAGGCAAGCGTCGAAGAGTTGTCGCACATGGCGCATGGCGTGTTGGAGATGCAGGATAGAGATAAACTCAAGCTGTTTGTCCGTAAAGACGGTTTCGGCCGCTTCCTGTCCTGTTTGGTGTATGTCTCCAAAGACAGATACAACACCCGTCTGCGTGAAGATACTCAAAGGATCTTCGCCCAAACCTTTAACAGTAATGAAGAGGTGGAGTTTACCACTTACTTCTCCGAGTCGAGCTTGGCCCGTACCCACTACATAGTTAAAGTCGACAACAACAATAATTTGGAACTCGATGTGGCTGCCATAGAAAACAATCTGATTGAAGCCGCTCGCTCATGGGAAGATAAACTTCAGAGCGCGCTCAACAATTCACTGGGTGAAGAGCAGGGTACTCGCCTGTTTAAGCGTTATCTGACCGCATTCCCGCAGAGTTACAAAGACGATGTGCTGCCTACGTCGGCAGTGGTGGATCTGCAGCAACTGGAAGCGCTGGACGATGACCATAAGCTGGGCATGTTGTTCTATCAGCCACAGGAAGCGGCGCCCGGCAGCAACAAGGTACGTTTGAAGCTGTTCCACAAGGATGAGCCTATCCATCTGTCGGATGTGCTGCCTATGCTGGAAAACTTCGGTCTCAGGGTGATCAATGAGCGTCCCTATGAAGTGAAGAGCACAGATGGTGCAACCTTCTGGATCCTCGACTTCCTGATGACAGTACAGGGTGGCGCCACTGAAAACCTGGCAGACAGCCAAGACAGATTCCAGACTGCGCTGGCTCAGGTTTGGCAGAAAAAACTGGAAGACGACGGCTTCAACCGTATGGTGCTGGCTACCGGGCTTTCCGGCCGCGAAGTGTCAGTGCTGCGCGCTTATGCCAAGTATATGCGCCAAATAGATGCGACCTTCAGTCAGGCTTACATCGAAGAAACCTTCAGCCGTTATCCGCAGATTGCCGATTCGCTGGTGAAGATGTTTATTCGTAAGTTCAATCCCAAGCTGAAGACCCGCACGCTGGATAAGTTTATTGAGCAGATCAATCTGCGTCTCGATGACGTATCCAGCCTGGATGATGACCGTATCATTCGCCGCTATCTGGATCTTATCAACGCCACGTTGAGAACCAACTTCTATCAGCAAGATGCCGCCGGCCAGCCGAAGGATTATATCTCCTTCAAGTTTGCCCCCAACCAGATCCCTGAAATGCCCAAGCCGCTGCCGAAGTTTGAAATCTTCGTCTACAGCCCAAGGGTTGAAGGTGTGCATCTGCGTGGTGGTAAAGTGGCCCGTGGTGGTCTGCGCTGGTCTGATCGCCGCGAGGACTTCCGTACCGAAGTGCTGGGTCTGGTGAAGGCGCAACAGGTTAAGAACACAGTGATTGTGCCCGTAGGTGCCAAGGGTGGCTTTGTTTGTAAACAACTGCCGACCGAAGGCGGCCGTGAAGCTTTCTTCACCGAAGGTCAGGAATGCTACCGGATCTTTATCCGTGGTCTGCTGGATATCACAGACAATATCGTCAACGGTGACCTAGTTCCTCCTGTGGATGTGGTGCGTCACGATGAAGACGACCCTTACCTGGTGGTTGCCGCCGATAAGGGCACGGCGACCTTCTCTGACACCGCCAACGCCATTGCCATCGAATATGGCTTCTGGCTGGGTGATGCCTTCGCGTCCGGTGGTTCCAACGGTTATGACCACAAGAAGATGGGCATCACCGCCCGCGGCGCCTGGGAGTCGGTGAAACGTCACTTCCGCGAAGTAGGTATCGATTGCCAGACCACAGATTTCACCTGTGTGGGTATAGGTGACATGGCCGGTGACGTATTCGGTAACGGCATGCTCTTGTCTGAGCACACCCAACTGGTGGCGGCTTTCAACCACATGCATATCTTTATTGACCCAACGCCGGACTCAGCGACCAGCTTTGTCGAGCGTCAGCGTCTGTTTAATCTGCCTCGCTCCAGCTGGGAAGACTATAACAAGGAGCTGATCTCCAAAGGCGGTGGTATCTTTGCCCGTAGCGCAAAATCCATCAGTTTGACGCCGGAAATCAAGAAGATGCTGGCGACCGACAAGGATGCTATGACGCCGACTGAGCTGATCAAGTGCCTGCTGAAAATGCCGGTAGACCTGATCTGGAACGGCGGTATCGGTACTTATGTCAAAGCGAGCAGTGAAACCCATGCCGAAGTCGGCGATCGCGCCAACGACGGTTTGAGGGTTAACGGTGGCGAGCTTAAGGCCAAGATCATAGGTGAAGGCGGTAACCTGGGTTGTACTCAGCTCGGCCGTATCGAATACGCTGCCAATGGTGGCCGTATCAACACCGACTTTGTCGATAACGTGGGTGGTGTGGACTGTTCGGATAACGAAGTTAACATCAAAATTCTGCTCAACGCCCTGGTGGCCGAAGGCGAGATGACTCTCAAGCAGCGTAACCGCTTGCTGGAAGAGATGACAGATGAAGTCGCTCAGATAGTGCTGCAGGACTGTAAAGATCAGACCCGCACCATCTCAGTGACTCAGGTGCGCGGCGCCGAGCAGCTCAAAGAGCAGATCCGCTTTATCAACTACCTGGAAAAAGAAGGTAAGTTGGACCGGGCACTGGAATTCCTGCCTACGGAAGAGGAGCTGTCCGAGCGTCTGGCCAGCGGCCGTGGTTTGACCCGTCCTGAGCTGTCGGTATTGGTGGCTTACGCCAAGATGGTGCTCAAGGAGCAACTGCTGACACCTGTGATCACAGATGACGCCTGGTTGAGCCAACTGCTGGTGGATTACTTCCCTGGCAAGCTGCAGCAGAAGTATGCCGACAAGATGACTCAGCATCCGCTGCGCGGTGAGATCATTGCTACCTCGCTGGCCAATGAACTGGTTAACGATATGGGGCTCAATTTCGTCCAGCGTATGCAGGATGAGACAGGCGCCTCAGTTGCCGATGCCGCCATTTGTTACACTATGGCTCGTGAAGTGTTTGGTTTGGCAGATTTAACCAAAGCCATTACTGACTTGAACGGCATAGTGCCCGCGGTTGTTCAGGGCGAGATGCTGCACCAGCTGCGCCGTAACATGCGCCGTGCCTGTCGCTGGTTCCTGCGTAACCGTAGCCGCGCCATGAGCATAGAGCAGGTTGTTGCCTTCTATAAGCCGGTGTTCGACGAGCTGAAAGCCAATATCCGCTCTTATCTGGTAGCCGATGAGCTGGCGGGTATTGAAGAGGATATCGCCGCACTGGAAAAAGAAGCCGTGCCTCATGAGGTGGCCAGTCTGGTTGCCAACATGAGTACGCTGTTCTCGGCACTGGATATCGCCCAGATAGCTCAGCTGGAGTCCAAGCCGGTTTCACTGGTTGCAGAAACTTACTTCAAGTTGGGCGCCAGAATCGATCTGCACTGGTTCCTGGAGCAGATCGGTGGTCAACCGGTGGCCAACCACTGGCAGGCACTGGCCAGAGCAGCCTTCCGTGAGGAGCTGGATTGGCAGCAAAGAGCACTGACATCGGCGGTACTGCGCAGCTGTACCGACAGCTGTGAGTCCGATGCCATTATCGAACAATGGGTCGAACTCAATCAGGGTTTGCTGGAGCGCTGGTTCCACATGCTGGCTGACTTCAAGACATCGCAAACCCATGAATTTGCGAAGTTCTCAGTAGCGCTACGTGAACTGAATCTGCTGATCCTGCACTGCGAAGGGCAGAAGTAAGCTATTATAACAATAAGAGCCCTGGCAAACGCCGGGGCTTTTTTTAGGTCTAGGAGAAACCATGTTTTACAAACTCGCACAAAAAGTCATGTTTCAGATGGATCCTGAGCGCGCCCACAACTTTGCCATCAGTAGTCTCAGAACCACAGGTAACTCACCGCTGAACTGCTTTTATGCGCAGCATCTTGCCCCGGCCCCGGTCGAATTCATGGGGCTGACATTCCCTAATCCCGTCGGTTTGGCCGCCGGTATGGATAAAGACGGTGAATGTATCGATGCCTTTCATGCCATGGGATTTGGTCATATTGAAGTGGGAACTGTGACCCCAAGACCGCAACCCGGTAACGATAAACCTCGGCTTTTCCGGATTAAGCCGGCCAAGGCAATTATCAATCGCATGGGCTTTAATAATCTCGGCGTGGATAATCTGGTGGCTAATCTCAAGGCTAAAAAATCCAATGCCATGGTCGGTGTCAATATAGGTAAAAATAAAGATACACCGGTAGAGCAGGGGAAAGATGATTATCTGATCTGTATGGACAAGGTTTATGCCTATGCCGATTACATCGCGGTTAATATTTCTTCTCCCAATACACCCGGCCTGCGTGCCATGCAATATGGCGAATTATTGGACGACTTGCTGGCGAGCTTAAAAAACAAACAAACAGAACTGGCAGAAAAGCATGGCAAGTATGTACCCATAGCATTAAAAATAGCGCCGGATCTAACCGAAGAAGAGATCGAAAAGATCGCCGAGTCATTATTGAAACATAAGTTTGATGGTGCCATAGCGACCAATACCACTTTGACCCGTGATGGGGTCAGTGGCCTGGCCAACTCCAACGAGACAGGTGGCCTCAGCGGTAAGCCGCTGAACAAGTTGTCGACCAAGGTGATCAAATATCTGGCGCAGTGTTTGAAAGGTGAGATCCCGATCCTGGGGGTAGGCGGTATTAATAGCGCCGAGGATGCTCTGGATAAATTGGATGCAGGAGCAAGCATGGTGCAGATCTATTCCGGCTTTATCTATCAAGGGCCAAAATTAATTAAAGATATTGTTGACGCCTATAGATCCAAATAAGTTAAAAACACTCAAAGGGATCGCAATTGCGATCCTTTTTATTTGAATCGATCGTTTTTTGATCTAAAGGATCTGTCTAAGATATTGTTATCTCAATCTAATATCTAAAACTTTTTTTGATATTGGGTAAAATATCATCTATTATTCCGTTTGTAATAAATCACAGGTCTTATTGGATTGCGTTATGTTATTAATGCCAAACAGAGATTGGCAATGGAGATATAACGATTCGTATGGTGTCCTTAGCGTATCGTTAGGTTCGGAAATGGAATTTCTGACTCCTTATAAAGCCAAGACTTTGATACCGGATGCAATGAAAGAAGCAGAATTTAGCGTCGAGCACGCCAAGTTCTATATTGACCTGCTTGATCGTCTAACCAAATCACTGTCATTGACGGATGCACAAGTGGTTCAACTGGCATTGAATGCTACCGCTGCTCACTTTATGCAAAAACCGCAGATGCCCAAGTCATGGTTCTTCGATACCAGTGCTGTCTGTGTTTACAGTGAGCCGGGAAAGATGTTTGATCTCAAATGTCGTGGAGAGCGTGTGCTGGTGATGGTGGTTGAGACCGGGCTGCAGGCTTCTTTGGTAATGATGTTGGCCAACGAATGTCGACTCAGCGATGTCAAAACCCTGACCCGCTTTGAAACCATCAAGGTGATGCACGATCGTCTGCATCCGCTCAGGGCACAGCAGCAGATAGTTGCTGCCTGACAAAGGTTGTCAGCGAGTATGAACGGGGCCTATGGCCCCGTTTTTGGTTTGTCTTCAGCCTGAGAATGCTTGACTCAAGTGGTCAATCAAGGCCCTGAGTGCCACCGGCATATGCTCTCTTGAGCTATAGAGAGCGTAGGCCGTCATGACTCTCGGTGTCCAATCCGGCAGCAAGCGTTGCAAGCTGCCATCTTTGAGTGCCTCAGCCAGCAGATAATCGGGCAGTTGGGCGATACCGCTGCCGGCCTGAGCCGCCCTGAGTAACACTGTCGCTTCATTGGCCACCAGTTGGCAGTTGACCGCCACAGATTCGTTCTGCTCTCCCTTGGAAAGATGCCAAAGATTGCGATTGAAATGGCGGTAGCCAAGGCACAGGTGTTGGCGAAGATCCCTGGGGTGCTGCGGCGCCGAATACTGTTTGAGGTATTCAGGAGAAGCCACCAGCTGCGAATTCACCTTGATAAGCGGCTTGCCAATCAACAAGGGATCCGGGCTTGAAGCAATACGGATCACCAGATCGACCCTTTCCGCCACCAGATCCACAGCGCGATCGCTCACATCCAACTCGATTTCCACCCCGGGATTAAGCCTGATGAATTGCGCGAGGCTCGCTGCCAGTCGTGCGTGTGCGAACGACATGCTACTGCTTATTCTCAGTTTGCCGGTCAATTGTCTGCGTCTCTCGCTTAGGCTGATTTCCAGTGCCTCACGGGTCGAGAGTAACTGGCGACAATATGTCAGGCACTGATTCCCGGCATCTGTAAGGGTTACACTGCGGGTGGTGCGATTGAGTAATCTGGCGCCCAACCAATCCTCAAGCGCCTTGATATGGCGGGTTACCATGGCGCGCGACATCTCAAGCCGCTCGGCGGTAGCGGTAAAGCTGCCACTGGCGGCCAGATCCACAAAGACTTCGGCGGCGGTTAATCTGTCCATCTGCGATTACTTGTCCGGATTATGCAACAATATTGCGCAATTTTAGCCGTATATCTGCATTAATTGAAATCATAAACTGGCCAACGTTGAAATTCACCGGAGTAAAACCATGCTTAAATCACTCATATTGGCTGCCAGTTTAGTGTTGCCATTTTCTTTACACGCCGAATCGGACGCCCTCGACTTCAAAGTCTATAACGCCGACGGTAACAGCTTTCATGTCAATGCCACCCTGATAAGCGGTGACAAGGAAGCCATTTTGGTCGACACAGGCTTCACCCGCGCCGATGCCTTGCGACTGGCCGCCGAGGTTCTGGACAGTGGCAAGCAGTTGACCACTGTATTCGTCAGCCAGGCGGATCCTGACTATTACTTCGGGGTTGCCACACTCAAGCAGTTTTTCCCTAAAGCAAAATACCTGACGACCCCGGCAGTGCATGCACAAATTTCGGCCAAGCTGGAAGACAAGCTGAGCTTTTGGATCCCCAGAATGGGTAGCAATGCCCCCCTCAAGGCGCAGCTGCCAGAGATATTTAAAGGCCGTCAATTAATGCTTGAAGGCAAGGCGATTGAGATAAAAGGTGACCAGGGAATGCTGGCTGACAGGCCATACCTCTGGGTACCTTCGAGTAAAACCATTCTCGGCAATGTGGCCGTCTCCGGAGGCTTGCACCTGTGGATGGCTGATAGTCAGAGCCAGAGTGAGCGAGCGGCCTGGAAGGCGCAGCTTGCGGAAATGGAGGCGCTTAAACCTGCCAAGGTGATCCCCGGGCACATGTTGTCTGAATCTTTTCTCGAGCAGGACAATATTGCCGCGACACTCAAGTACCTGCAGGATTTCGAACAAGCCGAAGCCGACACGCAAACCAGCGCTGAGCTTATTGACACCATGCAGCGTCTGTACCCGAATGCCGGGCTTGCAATGGCATTGGAGATAGGTGCCAAGGTCAGCAAGGGCGAGATGAAATGGTGAGGCTGCACTACTTTTTTGACCCCTTGTGCGGCTGGTGCCATGGTGCGGCGCCCCTCATTCATGCCTTGAGTGCCAGACTCCCGATATTATTGCATGCCGGCGGCCTGATGGAGGCAACAAGAATAACGCCGGGGCTCAGGCAACATATCCTCAGCCACGACAGCAAAATTGCCAAGCTGACCGGGCAGCCCTTTGGCGACGATTACACTCAGGGTTTGCTTCAATGTCCTGACGCCGTGTTGGACTCGGGACCGGCCATTGCCGCCATCCTGCTGGCCGAAAAGGTGGCGGGGCAGGGATTGGCGCTGCTGGAGATATTGCAGCGTGGTCATTATGTTCAGGGTTTAAGGCTTGCCGAGCCTGAAGTGTTACTGCAACTGCTGAAGGAGCTGCCGAGTCTCCAGGCACTGGGGCGCGAGAAATTGGCTAGCGATCTGACGGCGGTTATGGAAGTAAACTCAGCCGGGCAGATATCGCCGCTGGCGAGCCATATCGCCCAGAGCCGGGCCATGATGGCAAAGCTTGGATTGGCAGGCTTTCCGTCGCTGGTTCTGGAAAGCGAAATCGGTGAGTGGCACCCTGTGCCTTTGAACCGCTTCTACGGCCAGACAGAGGCAATGCTGGGTTGGTTTGACTCAAGTTTTGCCAAACAGCTCTCTGGGATTGACGCCAAGAGAGATAATCCGAAAGCCGCGCCAAGCGCTCCGGCGGCTTGTATCCTGGGAGGCGGCTGCGATTAAGCTTTCCGCATGGATTAGAGAGGGCTTAAAGGCGTTGAAAGGGGCTGCAATCTTAGTCTTGGCTTGAGTAGAAGCAGTGTAAGATTGCGATAAAAGCTGACAGCAGAAGGGGATGAATACCTATTAGCTGCATTCATCCTCTTCTCTTTTTGCCTTTGTTCGTTGGTACTGTGCCACTGCCTTATGTTGGCTTTGCTTTAATCCTGTGCCGCTTTGGCCTGGGTGTGGCGTTTGGCCAGGTTGGCATGGATATCATCGAGGGACAGTTGCTGATCTTCCAGCAGTACCAAGAGGTGATAGAGGAGATCCGAGGCTTCATTCACCAACTCTTCGCGATCATGAGTGGCCGCCGCCAGCGCGGTTTCCAATCCCTCTTCGCCCACCTTCTGGGCAATGCGCTTGGTACCACGCTGAAACAGCGAAGCTGTGTAGCTCTCGTTGGGGTCTTCTTCCTTTCGGGAGGCGATAAGGCTTTGCAGGCGATTGATAAAGGGGTGCACTTCGCCGCAGGCCGGATTATCCCAGCAGCTGTCAGTCCCCTTGTGGCAGGTGGGACCTATGGGGTTGGCCTGCAGCAGCAGGCTGTCGTTGTCACAGTCCACTCCTATGCTGACCAATTGCAGCAGATTGCCTGAGCTCTCGCCCTTGGTCCACAGCCGCTGTTTGCTGCGGCTGTAAAAGGTCACCAGGCCTTTGCTCAGGGTGACATCCAGGGCTTCGCGGTTCATATAACCCAGCATCAATACCTTGCCACTGTGAAAGTCCTGTACTACGGCCGGCAGTAATCCCTGTTGTTTATCCCAGTCCAACTGTTTGAGCCAGTCGGCATTGTTTGTCTCGGTTGTCATATCAAATACCTGTATTGGGTTGTGGGGCATTAAGGAAGGTGCGAACAAGTCCCATGTGTGCTCTGCGCCGGCTTACGGGCTTGGATGCAAGGCGTGGTTCGTAGCAAATGGTCCTAGTTCTTTGCAAGAAGCCTTCCTTAGCTGCGAATGGCGACGCCACTTTGCTTGAGAAATGCTTTCAGCGCCTGGATCTCTATGATCCCCTTGTGAAATACGCTGGCGGCCAAAGCGGCATCGACCTTGGCCTTGGCGAAGACCTCGAGAAAGTGCGCCATGGTGCCGGCACCGCCGGAGGCGATAAGCGGCACATCACAGACGGCTCTCACTTTGGCGAGCTGCTCGATATCATAACCCTGTCGCACCCCATCCTGGTTCATCACATTGAGGACGATTTCGCCGCAGCCCTGGCGCTGCACCTCTTCGACCCAATCCAAGGTGTGCCATTGAGTGTCGCGGGTCGCCGCTTCATCGCCGGTAAACTGTTTCACCTTATAGCTGTTGTCATTGGCATCGAAGAAAGAGTCTATACCCACCACTATGCACTGGCGGCCGAATTCATCCTGCAGCCTGCGAATAAGGCTGGGATCCGACAGTGCCGGTGAATTGATGGAGATCTTGTCGGCACCGAATGCCAGCAGCTCGCGTGCCTGGGCCAGGGTCTTGATGCCACCGGCCACGCAGAAGGGTATGTCTATCTGCTGCGCCACCCGGCTGACCCAGGACTTATCCACCACCCGCGAGTGGGCGCTGGCGGTGATATCATAGAACACCAGTTCATCGGCGCCTTCGGTAGCATATCTGGCCGCCAGCGGCACGATGTCACCTATGGTTTCGTGGTTACGAAACTGCACGCCTTTGACCACCTTACCGTCCCGTACATCGAGACAAGGGACTATACGTTTTGCCAGCATGCGATCGCCTCCTCTACGCTGAATTCACCGGTGAGCAAGGCCTTGCCGATAATCAGGCCGCTGGCGCCGGAATCCCTGACCGCGGCCACATCATCCAGACTGGCGATACCGCCGGAGGCCTGCCAGGCGATATCGGGAAAGGTCTGCGCCAACTCGCGGTACAGGGCTGTGTTGGCGCCCGTCATGGTGCCATCACGACTGATGTCGGTGACCAGGGCATGTTTAAGGCCCAAAGGGGCAAACAGGGCCACCAGAGATTCCAGGGTTTTGCCACCGCCACTCTGCCAGCCGTGAACCGCCACTATTTTCTCGCCCGCGGCATTGATATTGACATCCAGCGCCAGACAGATGGCATCCGGGCCGTATTGCTCGAGCCAGGCGCCAACCAGTTTGGGTTCACGCACCGCCAATGAACCTATCACTACCCGGGAAACCCCGGCCTTGAACAGTTCATCGAGCTGACGCTGACTGCGCACGCCGCCGCCCACTTGCAGTGGTGTATCCAGGGCGGCCGCGAGTGACGCTATCAGGCTGCTCTGGCAGCGCTCAGGGTCTTTGGCGCCGGTCAAGTCCACCAGGTGCAAGAGTGAAGCGCCCTGGGCTTGATAAGCGAGCAGTTGAGCCTCAGGTTGCAGGTTGAAGCGGGTCTCCTGTTGGTAATCGCCCTGAAACAGGCGCACTACCTGACCTTCTATAAGATCGATTGCCGGTATAATCATGCTGCAGCTCCGTTAAAATCATCCTGGGTCAGAGTGAGAAAGTTAGCCAGGATAAGGCTGCCGATAGCGGCGCTCTTTTCCGGGTGAAACTGCACTCCCATAAAGTTGTCTTTGGCAATGGCGGCGCTGAAACGCTCGCCGTAACAGCATTCGGCTATGGTGGCCGCCGAAGGCGCGGCGCAAAAGGAATGGACGAAATAGCAGTAGCTGCCTTCATCGATACCGGTAAACAGCGGGTGTGCCTGGCCGTTGGCATCAAGTACGGGGCTCAGTTGATCCCAGCCCATATGTGGACTGGGCAACCCCTTGCAGTCGAGCTGGCGTATAGTGCCCGGGATCAGCCCAAGACACAGGCATTCATCGGCATCCTCGCCACTTTCCTGCGAGCTGTCACACATGAGCTGCATACCGAGACACACTCCCAGCACCGGCTGTTTCAGCGCCTTGATAACAGGAATTAACTGCTTTTCAGTGAGCGCCGCCATGGCGGCTCTGGCTGTGCCCACGCCGGGAAGTACCACTCTTTCGGCGCTGCGGATAGCCTCGGCATCATCACTGATACAGACGTCGGCGCCGAGGCGCTCGAAGGCGTATTTCACCGAGCTCAAGTTGGCGCAGCCGGTATCAATTATCACTGTCTTGGCGACGGCTTGGGTCATTACAACACTCCCTTACTGGAAGGCAAGGCATCGCCTTCAACCTTGATGGCCTGACGCAGAGTGCGCCCCAGTACCTTGAACAGCGCCTCTACCTTGTGGTGGTCGTTATCGCCCTCGCAGCCAAGGTGCAGAGTGCAGCGCAGGCCGTCGGCAAAGGAGCGAAAGAAGTGCGCTACCATCTCTGTGGCCAGCTCCCCGACTTTTTCCCGCTCAAATACGGCGTTGAACTTGAGGAAGGGACGACCGGAGAGATCCAGCAGGCAGTCGCCGCGGGCTTCATCCATGGGCAGGGAAAAGCCGAAACGGGCAATACCGCGTTTATCACCCAGCGCCTGACGCAAAGCATCGCCCAGCGCCAGCGCGGTATCTTCCACACTGTGGTGATCGTCTATCTCCAGATCGCCGTCAACCTTGACTGCCAGTTTGAAATTGCCGTGGGTGGCAATTTGATCCAGCATGTGATCGAAAAAGCCTATGCCGGTATCTATTTCACTGCTGCCGACGCGGTCGAGATCCACCTCGACCCGAATGTCGGTCTCTTTGGTGGTGCGTATCACAGTTGCCTGGCGACCCCGGCTCAAGAGCGCATCACAGATATCGCCCCAGTTGAGCTTTTCCCTGTCATAGCGATAGCCGCTCAAGCCCATGGCCTCGGCCAGAGCAATATCGGTTTCCCGATCACCAATAACTGCCGAGCGGGTGAAATCCACCAGGCCCTGGGTCAGAAACTCTTTTACCAACCCGAGTTTGGGTTTGCGGCAACTGCAGTTTTCATCGTTGAAGTGAGGGCAAATCAACACCTCGCTGAAGTTGACCCCCTGGCTTGAAAAAATCTGCATCATCAGATTGTGGGGCGCATCGAAGTCTTCTTTCGGGAAGGAGGGGGTGCCCAGGCCATCCTGATTGGAGACCATCACCAAGCGGTAACCGGCGCTTTGCAGTTTGAGCAGCGCCGGAATAACGCCGGGTTCAAACACCAGCTTATCCAATCTGTCCACCTGTTTGTCGGTTTGCGGCTCTTCAATAAGGGTGCCGTCGCGATCGATAAAGAGTATTTTCTGGCTCATTGATGTTTCCTTGTGCCGGCCGCTGCCGGGCTGATTATTATCGTTATTGCACCTGGCTCAGGGCGGCGAGCAGCCGCTCGGTATCTGAGTCATCGCTGAAACTGAAACGTATGGCGTCTACAAGACGCGGATCCCGGTAGCTGCGGGCGACTATGCCAAAACGCTGCAACTGCTCACGCATCTTGGGGGCATCGGCGAAATACGCCAGCAGATAGTTACCGCCACTTGGCAGTACCCGGGCACCGAGTCTTTCCAGCGCCGCAGTCACTCTTTGCCCCTGGGTCTTGAGCAGCGCCACATCGGCCTGCATTCTGGCTATGCCCTCAGGGCTTAATGCCGCAGCCGCCAAGCGTGCCACAGGAACAGGTACCGGGTAGGGGGCCAGCACCTGTTTTACCATCTCGATAATGCCTTCATTGGCCAGCATAAAGCCGCAGCGGGCTCCGGCCAGGGCAAACGCCTTGGAGAGGGTGCGCAGCACGACCAGGTTGGGATACTCCTTGAGCAAAGAGGCGGCGCTCAGCTCGGGACTGAATTCAATATAGGCTTCATCCACTACCACTAGCGTGTCTGGCATGGCCTCGAGCACCCGCAGAATTTCATCCCGGCTTACCCAGGTGCCAGTGGGGTTGTTGGGGTTGCAGATAAACAGCAGTTTGGCGCCTTGAGCCTGGGTTAACGCTTTGGGCAACTGAAAGTTATCATCCAACGACAGCGCCTTGACCTCGACATTGAAGGTCGCGGCGCTGATGGCGTACATGCCGTAGGTGGGGCCAAAGAGAGCGATACTGTCTGCCCCCGGGGTGCAAAAGGTGCGGATCAGCAACTCTATCGCTTCATCGGCGCCGCGGCTGCAGATGAGCTGCAAATCTGAGACTCCGGCATAGGCGGCATAGGCGGCTATCACCTCTGGCGGCTGGCACTCGGGGTAGCGATTGACCCGGTCGATATCCGTGTGGTTGAAGGGGGATTCGTTGGCGTTGATCCAGACTTCCCCTTGGCCGCCAAGGCGCCTGGCGCTTTGATAGGGCTCGAGCGCCAAAAGCTCGGGGCGGGCCAGAGCGGCGGCCAGCTCGCGGCTTTGGCGGGTAACGGCTGCAGTGCTGTTCTTTGGATCCTCTGTGGGGGTATTGATGGCTGCAGGCATGGCTTTTATTCCTCCATACTCGCGGACGGCGCGCGCGATGATGAAACACTCTCGGATAAAGCACTTGGGGATGAAACACTCTCGGTTGAAGCTTCTGCTCCGGATACCCCAAGAGAGGCCAGACGCAGGGCAACGGCATTGCTGTGAGCGTCAAGTTGCTCTGCCTGGGCCAGGGTCATTACCGAGGGCCCCAAGGCGCACAGACCTTCGGCGCTCAGCTCCTGCACGGTAAAGCGGCGGCAGAAATCTGCCAGTGACAGGCTGGATACCGAGCGGCTGTAGCCGTAAGTGGGCAGCACATGGTTGGTGCCGCTGGCGTAATCACCCACAGATTCCGGGGTATAAGGGCCGAGAAACACAGAGCCGGCAGCGCGAATTTGTGCCAGCAGCGCTCTTGGGCTGCGGGTCTGGATGATCAGGTGCTCGGGGCCATAGCGGTTGGAAACGGCTGCGGCTTTATCCAGTGAATCGAGCAGTAAAATACGGCTTTCGGCCAATGCCTGGCGGGCAATATCGGCGCGGGGCAGGGACGCAAGCTGCTTGTCCAGCTCTTGGATGACGGCTTTTGCCAGCGATTCACAGCTAGAGAGCAATATCACCTGAGAGTCGGGACCGTGCTCGGCCTGTGACAGGAGATCGGCCGCCACAAAGGCTGGACTCGCAGTCTCATCGGCGATGACCAGCACTTCGGATGGCCCCGCCGGCATGTCGATACTGACCCGCGCCCTGGGATCCTGGGACAACTGGCGCTTGGCTTCGGTGACGTAACGGTTGCCGGGGCCAAATATCTTGTCCACCGGTGCTATGGTTTCCGTGCCCAATGCCAGCGCGGCAATGGCCTGGGCGCCACCGGATTGGTAAATCTCTTCGATGCCGCATTCGCTGGCGGCGTAGATGATGGCGCTGTCTATCGGAGCCGGGCTTATCAAGACCCGGCGGCGACAACCTGCGATTCGGGCCGGCAGCGCCAGCATCAACACAGTGGAGATCAGCGGCGCGCTGCCGCCCGGTATGTAGAGGCCGACGCTGTCTATGGGCTCACTTCGGAGCTCACAGCGCACTCCGGCCTGGGTATTGATATCCAAAGCCTGGGGTTGCTGCGCGCTGTGGAACACATCTATGTTGGCCATGGCGGTCTTGATGGCGTCTTTGAGCTCAGGGCTAACGTCCTGGGCAGCGGCCTTTATTTGCGCCTGACTGAGGGCGATATTCTCAAGGGGGATATTATCAAAGCGCTCGCTGTACTCCCTGAGGGCTTGGTCCCCCTTGGCGGCGACGGCCTCAATGATCTCGCCGACGCTCTGCTCGAGCACTTTGCTGCTTACCAAGGAGGAGCGCTGGAGCGCGGCGGCCTGCTCGCTTTCGCTCAGTTTGTCCCATACCAGATACTGCATGCTTCACCCCATCATCTTTTCAATTGGCATTACCAGAATCGAGCTGGCACCGAGCTTGGTCAGCTCTTCCATTGTGTCCCAGAACAGATCTTCTGTGCTGACCGCGTGGATGGCGACCCGGTTGCTGTCATCGTTGAGCGGCAACACAGTGGGGTTCTCGGCGCCGGGCAGTAGGGCAACAATCTGCTCCAGGGTTTCAGTGGGAGCGTGCAGCAGGATATATTTGCTTTCCCGGGCGCGGATGACGCCGTTGACCCGGCTCATCAGCTTGTCGATCAAGGCCTGTTTGGCCGGGGTTTGGGTTTGCTGTGATTGGATGACACAGGCCATAGAGCGGAAGATAACTTCGGTCTCGTACAAGCCATTGGCTTCCAAAGTGGCGCCGGTGGAAACCAGATCGCAGATCCCGTCGGCGAGTCCGGCACGGGGGGCGACTTCTACCGAACCCTTGAGCATACAGTCGCGATAACTTATGCCTTTATTTTGCATAAAACGGCGAAGCAGGTTGGGGTAGGAAGTGGCAATTCGCAAGCCTTCCAGTGAGGCGGCGTCCTGATAAGGGAACTCACTGGGTACCGCCAGCGACAGACGGCAGGCGCCGAAGTCCAGTTGTCTGAGTTTGTTGCAGGCCGAAGGTTTGCCCAGTGTCTGCCGTTCTATCTGCTCCTCTTCCAGCACATTCTCGCCAATGATCCCCAAATCGACCACGCCATCCATGACCAGGCCGGGAATGTCGTCATCACGCACCCGCAGCAGATCCAGTGGCATATTGTCGGCGTGGGCTATCAGACGCTGTTCGTTAACGGTGAATTTTACGCCGCAGTTTTTCAGCAGTTGTTGTGATTCTTTCGAAAGCCGGCCCGATTTCTGGATGGCGATGCGCAGTCGATTTGAAGTCATAGTGGTCATTCCTGTTGGTCAATTCAATCTTGGTTAAAAACTCAAATCCGGAAACGAAAAACCCCCGGAATTCCTTCCAGGGGTTTTCAGATCTTATGAATCAACCGCCAGAAGGAATGAACCTTCGGCAGTCAGCTCCGAAGGCTACCGCTCGTGGTGGTGATGGTGGATAGCGTTGCGAAGCTGTGTCATGTAATAAATCCTGTGATTTCACGCTGTAATTTGGCAGCGCATAAACATTCAATTCTGAGCCGATTCGGCTGGTGTGTTTTTAAGCTAATCCCTTTGGCTGGAATTTGCAACACCCAAAATCAAAAAATGTCTGCTGCTTGAAAAGGATTCATCAAGCGGCCCGCTTGGGCATAAGTTTGCGAATCGTTAGCTAAAGAGTTGGTGTAAGTGGCTATGTTAACTATGTCAGCTATGTCAATGCCAACTCTGTCAACTATGCCAACTCTGTCGGGTAGAGCGGCTTGGCGATAAGGTTTGTCCCTTGTATCCGTCACTCAAATAGCGATAATGCACGCCATACCCCAGGGCAAAATGGAGCACAATGCGTAATCGACTCGTCAGCGAAACGGCACTGGCCTTTGCCCCGGGCGGCCCTTTGGCCACCAATATCAGGGGCTTCAAGCCTAGAGAGCAACAACTGGAGATGGCCCGCGAAGTGGCCCAGTTACTCCATGGCTCAAGCGGCGCTGCAGTGCCTTTGGTGCTCGAAGCCGGCACCGGGGTTGGCAAGACCTTCGGTTATCTGATCCCGGCGCTGCTCTCCGGCAAGCAGGTGATTGTCTCCACCGGCTCAAAGAACCTGCAAGAACAGCTATTCTATAAAGATCTGCCGGCCTTGCTGCAGATGCTGGATCTGCAAGTTCGGGTGGCGCTGCTCAAAGGGCGCAACAATTATCTGTGTCAGTTGTTGCTGGAGCAGCAGTTGGATGGGGCCCAGAGCCGCAGCCCGGAAGTGCTCGATGATCTGCTCAGGATAAATCAATGGGCCGCGGCCAGCACAGATGGCGATCTCGGCACTCTGGCTACGGTTTCCGAACAGTCGCCGGCACTGGCGCTGGTGGCTTCTTCGAAAGAGCGCTGCACCGGCAAGCGCTGCGCCTTCTATGACAGCTGTTTTACCCGCAAGGCCAGACAGAAGAGCCTGGAAGCCAGGATTATCGTGGTTAACCATCATCTGTTTTTTGCCGACAGGATCCTCAAGGATACCGGCTTTGCCGAGTTGTTGCCCGATGCCGATGCGGTGATTTTCGATGAGGCTCACCTGCTCGCCGATATTGCCGTAACCTACTTTGGTCGCCAGCTGTCGCTCGCGGCCATGCAGCGAGTGCTTGAGCGGGTGGAAACGGTATATCAACAGGAACTCAGGGATACTTCACAACTGAGCGATCTCGCCAGGCGCTGCGGCTCTCGCCTGGCGGATTGGGCGCAGATGACCCAGGCGTCCGGGCAAAGCGACTGGCGCCCCTTGTTGGCCGATAAAGAACTTGCGAGGCAATGCTGGCAGCTGCTCGAAGAGTTTCGGGCGCTGGAGCGGGTAATGCTGGCCAATATCGGTCGCAGTGATGAACTGGATGATTGCCTGGAAAAATGGCTAGATTACTGTGTGCAGCTGGAGCAGTTTTTCAACTGTGAAGACCAAAGTGCGGCTTACAGCATAGAGCAGGGCAGTCGCCTGCCGACGCTGAGAATGGCGCCTATTGATGTTGCCAAGGCGTGTCAGGCGCTGTTTGAGGTGCAAACCCGATGGCTATTTACCTCGGCAACGCTACAGGTGAATCGCAGCCTGAACCATTTTTGCCGGACATTAGGGCTTAAGGGGGCCAGGGAGCTTATTCTGGACAGCCCCTTTGACTATCGGCGCCAGGCTATTTTGTGTGTTCCCAGGGAGCTTGGGGATGTGCGCTCTGAAGGGGATTATCAGTTTCGGCGCCTGCTTGAGGTGTGTGAGCAGGCGATTAATGCGGCCAAGGGCCGAACCTTTATTTTGTTTACCAGTCACAGGATGCTCCAACGGGTGGCGCAGGCGCTTCATGGTCGCAGCCGCTATCCACTCCTGGTGCAAGGCAGCGCCGGCAAGCAGACTCTGCTGAAAAAGTTTCGTCAGCTGGGTAATGCCGTGCTGCTGGGCACTGGCAGTTTTTGGGAAGGCGTGGATGTGCGCGGCAAGTTACTCTCTTGCGTGATAATCGACAAACTGCCCTTTGTGTCTCCGGACGATAATCTCTATCGCGCCAGAGCCGCAGAGATCAGTAAGCGACAGGGTGACCCCTTTATGGAGTTGGCCTTGCCCCAGGCTGTGATAGCACTCAAGCAGGGTGTTGGGCGGCTCATTCGTGACGAGAGCGACCGCGGTGTGCTAATTCTCTGTGATAATCGCATCGTCAATCGCAGTTATGGTCAGGCATTTCTCAACTCCTTGCCGCCCATGTACAGGACCCGCGATTTGCAATCTGCCTTGTCTTTTCTTGAAAGAATAGATTGATTAAAAACAGTTGGATACTGTATTTGAGAGTATTAATTCAATTTTTGGAACAAATAAATTGATAGTAAAAAGGCGCCTAAAACTAGGCGCCTTTTGCTCTCTGTCTCTCTGTACTAGCTATTAGCCGCGATCTGCGGCCAGCCAGGAAGCAAATTGCTTGGTGTAGTAACTGACAATCAAGCTGGCACCGGCGCGTTTGAACCCGACAAAGCTTTCGGTAACCACAGCTCTTTCGTCCAGAGCGCCGGCCAGAGCCGCGAACTTGATCCCGGCATATTCACCGCCCACATGATAAGCCGCCAAAGGCAACTCGGTACGCTCTCTCAATTGTGACAACACATCCAGATAAGGCGTACCTGGTTTCACCATCAGAATATCGGCGCCTTCCTCTTCATCGAGCAGAGCTTCCAACAGCGCTTGCCGGCCATTGGCGCTATCCAGTTGATAACCTTTACGATTGCCGCTGAGTTCACAATCTACCGCCGCCCGGAATGGGCCGTAGAAAGAGGAGGCAAACTTGGCCGAGTGGGCCAAAATGGCGACATTTTCAAAACCGGCCGCATCCAGGCCCTCGCGTATGGCCCGGATCTGGCCGTCCATCATGGCCGAAGGGGCCAGCATGTCGGCACCGGCGCGGGCAGCGCAGACAGACTGCTTGACCAGGTTTTCCACAGTCGCGTCATTACAAACTTCATTGTGCTCAACCACACCGCAGTGGCCGTGATCTGTGTACTCGCAGAAACAGATATCCGGGATCACCAGCATCTCGGGCGCTTCCTGCTTGATGGTGCGGATCATCCGTGCCAACAGGCCGTCATCGTTCCAGGTATCGCTGCCGATGGCATCTTTATGGTGTGAAATACCAAAGGGCATCACATAGCGGATCCCGAGGGTCTTCAGCTCACGGATCTCAGCTGCCAGCATGCTCTCGGGCAATCTGCTGATCCCGGGAAGGGTGCTGATGGCCACAGGCTCAGTAATGCCTTCTTCGATGAAAAGCGGGTGTACCAGATCTGTCAGGGAAACTTGCTGCTCGCGAACCAGATCCCGCATGGCTTCTGAGCTGCGAAGACGGCGAAGGCGACGAAGAGGTTTGGTGAAGCTGCCGTGACGGCAATGACTGTCTGACATGAGATTTCCTTTACTGCTATGGTGGGTGCCTGTTTGCCGAATATTGTCCCAAGACCCGGTAACCAGCACTAAGCTATTGAGGTTAAAGGGGCGCGAGTGCCCAAGTGCCCAAGTGCGCCTAGGATACCCTTTGCAGGAAACGCGATACTATGACAGGGATCACAGTTCATCCAGGCAGATGTTGGCAGGTGCAATACTGGTCTCACAGGGATGTGTTCCCTGTTGCCAATGCTGTTTGTCGAGCTTGGCGGTACAGCCACTGTCTTCCATCAGGGCCCGCTCACCGTCTGCGCTGCAAAGCAACAAGAGGGCATGATCCTCGATACGAAACAGGTGCAGTTGGTATTGACTGAATGGCTCGAGCAGGGAGGCGTCATGGGTTGTGGCCAACGCCAATAAAGTTTGGCCGTCGAGGTTGGCCGGATGATTTTCATAACGTATGGTGGCTTCGGCCGCGCTGGTCACCTTGGTCAGTGCCGGTGCCAGTTGTTGGTATTCCTGATCATGCCTGTCACCGAGTCCGCAGCCACCAATTGTCGGTAGCAGCACCAGCAGCAGGCAGACGATTGGGCCTTGATGGAAAATTGATTTCATCCTTGAATCCTTATCTACAAATAGTGCTAGGTCGGCGTTAGTTCTTGCCAAAAGGCCAGTTTACCTGCGGCATCCCGGCCCGTGTCCAAATTCCAATCTTTGATACTTTCCAGATAGGCGCTGTCTTGCTCCAGCACACCGCTGGCGATAAGCTGCCAAAAGTGTTTGACGTTTTCTCTGGCGCGCAGAAAAATTGCGTCATAGTGCATATCGCCCTCAGGGGTAGCTAGGGTTAAATACGTTTTTTCAATCTGCTCTTGGTTCGGGTAGAGGACGGCGAACTTGACGCCCAGGTGGCGGGCAAACGGTAGCAGTCTGTTGCCTTCCTCGGCAATCTTGTCCACCACAGTGATAAAGCCTTTATGCCAGTCATTGATGGCCGGCGGGTTACTGGCCCATTCCTCTATATAAACATCTTTGAAGCAGTTGTCCCACAATTTCTCTATGACAGGATCCAGCTTCTGGCCTGTGGCATCGCAGCAGGCGGCAATGCCGGAATCCAAGTGTTCGGACAGACCGATTGCCCCGAGATTGAGCTTGGGATAGATGTAGGCATCCTGATGCATTTCACAATGCCTGTGGGCATCGGCGTTTTCTTTGTAGGGGCCTACTTTCATCTCAATAACCGGATGGACAGTGACATCTGTGATCACATGGGCACAATAGCCCAGCAACCAGGCCAGGCCCTTGTCGCGTTCTTCCCCTTCACTGCAGGCCAGGTGACGAACGCCGGCTTTGAGCATTTCGCCGCTATGCTGGTAATGCATCTTGTCGGCCCAACTTTTGGCCTGTTTGCGGTCATTGAGAGCGAGATAGGGATAATCCGGGCTGACAGCCCCGAGCTCGCAGTACTTGAAGTGCTTCAGTAAGGCGCGAATAGCGTCCTTGGGCATATGGGTAACCGCCTCCAGCTCAAGTGGCTGTCTGAGGCTATTGACCAGTGTGAGGTGTGCATAGGCGCCTGGCATTCCCTGGCCTCCAATCCTTTGCTGTTGCGTGCTGTTCCTTGGGGTTAACCTTAGCCGCTGAAGGTGAAAACGGCCATAGCCCGAAGCTACTATCAAGCGCAATTCACTCAAGAGTAAATCAGACTGGCCGTTTTCCTTGGTTGATACCCGGAAACCACCCTTAGGAAACGGCCGGTGAGACCTGGGCTTTACTGCGGCGAATATGGCGTTCCACCAGAGCGCCTATCAGGTACATCATCAAGTAACCGCAGCCGAGGGCGAGGATCACCGCCACCACATTGGCCGTCAGTTGCCTGAGCAGGAAGAAGGCGCCTACCAGAGTAATGATGCCGGCCATGCGGATCAGCAAACTGGCATTGAAGTAGCCTTCGGCTTTGATATAGGCCAGTTGATAACCGTTGAGCATCAGAAAAATGAAGAAAATGGCATAATGCAGCAGTACCGGCACGGCGCCGTGATACTGGGGCGGAAACAGCATTCTGAATAGACTCTCGCCGCCCAGCAGCATGACAACAAAGAAACTGATGCTGACAATCAGCGCCAGCTTGTAGAGCCAGTGTTTGATGGCGCGGATCTGTTCATTGTCCCGGGCGCGAACACAGACCGCCAATTCCGGCAATACGAAGCGGTAGATAGGGAATACAAACAGCAAGGTCATGTAGGTAAATACCGGCCTGACCACCACTTGGAAATCCCCCAGCTCTTCGACACTGAAATAACGTATGGTCAGCAGTACGGTAATATAGATCATCAGAATGCTGGAGCCTGCCTCGAGCGAGGCCGTGACACTTCGCTTCATAAAGCTTTTCAGCGCCGGCTCCAGATTGACCTTGGCGAGCGGCGCGGTGGCGATTTGACGCCGCCTTCTCAGATACATAAAGGCCGCGATAATCAGAGACGACAGCGTCGTAGCGTAAAAGAGTGCCCCCAGTGGCGCCATACTCAGCCCGTAGTAACACAGGGCAAAGGCCAGCACCAAAGACAGCGGCTCCATCCAGGTTACCTTGTTACTGATTTCATAGAGACGATACATGGCAACCAGGTTGGTAAAGTACACCTTGAGCCCCATGCTGACTATGATGCCCACCAGTTGCAGGTACTCCACATCTATGGCGAGTTTGTGCTTGATATAGGGCAGTATGATGCCCCAGGTCAGCAGCACTACAAGGATCAGCACATAGCGGAAAATATTGATGATATCCCTGTCGTTGCGGGTCTGGCTGTAAGACACCACCATAGACGAGCGAAAGCCTGTCATCAGGATCAGTGACAGCGAGATGATATCGATAACCGTGTGGTAGATAGCCAGATCCGCCTTGGGAACCCAGCTTGCGAGCCAGACTTTAAAGGAAAACCCAATTGCTATGCTGATGAGCGTGGCCCAAATACCGGCGACAAAGGCACGTTTCAACCGCGAAACTGCGGTTTCATTGGAAGACTGAGAGAGGCTGGACATAACAGACGCTAACCGAAAAGGGGACTCCATATTAGTTGAGAACTGTTCTCATTGTCCATGATAAGGATCACAAGGGCAGATCCGGGCTTGGTTTCGGCGTATTTGATGGTATGATCCCGCCGCTATTAACTCGCCGAAGGCCATACCTTCGCCCATCAAGGTTGAACCCATGACATCGACTACACTTGCCAATTCTCCTGTTATTCTGGCTCTGGATACCTGTACCGAACTCTGCTCAGCGGCGCTGGCATGGCAAGATGGCAGCATTGCGGAATCTGTCGATGCGCCCCGTGAACACAGCCAAAGATTGCTGCCCATGATAGAGAACTTGCTGAGCCAATCCGGGCTCAAGATGCAGGATATCGGCCTTATCGCCTATGGCCGTGGGCCGGGGAGTTTCACCGGTATCCGTATCTGCACCTCTATGACTCAAGGGTTGGCGCTGGGGCTGGATGTCCCTGTAATCGGCATCTCTACCTTGGCCGCCATGGCGCAGCAAGCGATAACTGAACATGGTGCGCAGCAGGTGATTTGTGCCATAGATGCCCGCATGGGCGAAATCTATTGGGCGGCGTTTGAACAGGAATCCGGTATGGCCAAACTGGTTGGCATAGAGCAAGTGAGCGCCCCTGAGACAATGACCTCGCCCTTTGCCAATACGGACAAGGTGTATTGCTGCGGCACCGGGTTTGATGCCTACCCGGCACTTTTACAACATGCCGAAAACTTGACCTTGCTGGATGCGGTGAAATATCCTCAAGCCAGTGCTATGCTTGCTTTGGCAAGCCTAGGTTGGCAACAAGGGCAGGCCACCTCGGTCGATGAGCTGGCGCCTGTGTATTTGCGAGATACAGTTGCCTGGAAGAAACTGCCGGGAAGGGAATAGGGCTTCAGGCGGGTTAACTGCCTCAAGGGCTTGGGGCAAACGGGGATCAAACCAGTATCATGATGATCAAGCAGACGGGACATCCGGGTGCAGTTCAAAGTCTGTCGCAGGCGGTAGCCGGCAACAGGCCTCCTGAGCGTGCCCAGCAAACCGTTGAGACTCAGGATGAAATCCTTGTCAGCCCATCCAGGCAGTTGGTCGAGTTTGACAGCCAAGCCCTTAACGACAAATACCAACAAAGAGAGCAGATGAAGCGGGAAACCGCAGGTCATTCTGATGCTATCGCCCTCTATCTGAATACCCAACACGCCGCGCAGCGGGACGCTATCTCAGCCATGGTGGGCATAGATGTCTACGCCTGACAGTCCCGCAGCCGATAACGCTTTTGTAAAACCTTCCCGTTCTCTGCCGTTACCGGGAAGAGGCCAGTTTCTGCTGGAACTCCTACTGGCCTTGATGTTGACTCATCTGCCCTATGTCTCTGTCCCCTTCAAATGGTTGGAAAGCTATTTCCATGAATTGTCCCATGCGCTGGCAACGCTGTTAAGCGGCGGGATTGTCAGCCATATCCAACTCTTTCCGAGTGGCGCCGGTTTCTGCTTCAGTCAGGGCGGCTGGCCGCTCCTTATCGGATTCAGCGGTTATTTGGGGGCGGCCTTTTGGGGCTGCCTGCTTTACCACCTGGCCACTTGGCCGCGGGGGATCCGTATAAGTTTTGCCTTTATCGGCGCCTTGGTGCTGCTCACCATACTGCTGTGGGGGCGGGACGTACTGACCCTGAGTATCCTCATTAGCCTGAGCGTTCTGTTTCTGCTGCCGCTGAAATTTGGCGGCAATCGATTGCTCAGCGGCAGCCTGCGCCTAGTGGCCTTGATGGTGATGCTCAATGCGCTTGCCAGTCCTGCTGTGTTGCTGGGGCTGTACGATAGGGGGGATGCGGTATTGCTGGCTGAGCACAGCTGGGTGCCTGCGTTCGTCTGGGTATTGCTGTGGTTCGCTTCCGGCTTATTGGCGCTACTGCTTTGCTGGCGCCGCATAGATGGAAAATCAAACTGATCCTTGGCAAGTCTGCCGCTCACTGTTAGCTTGAACTGCAATCTTATTTGGCACCAGTGCGTGCCAAAAAGTCGTTTCGGCGGGTCTGTTGCCGCGGCATAAATCCACATTCAAAGGAGAAGGGAAATGGAATACAAGCAATTTAATCGCAAGCTGGCAACGCCGCTTGGCAAGGCTTTGTTGGTGGCTGGCATGCTGCTTGGCAGCGGTGCGGTGCAGGCTGGCGAACCAGCTTTGCTGGAGGCGGTTAACAGTGACTTTCGCCGGGAAGCCAATGTCGAGCGCGACCAATATCGTCATCCAGAGCAGACACTGGCTTTTTTCGGGATCACTGCGGAGCAAACCGTGATTGAGCTCTGGCCAGGCGGCGGCTGGTACACAGAAATCCTAGCGCCTATGTTGGCGGACAAGGGGCAGTATATTGCCGCCGGTTTTAACACAGCGCCGCAAGAAGACACCTCGGGCAGCCGTTATCGGGCCAAAGCGGGCAAGCGTTATCTAGAATGGTTGCAAGCCCACCCCAAAGAGCTTGGCAAAATCGAACTGGTGGTTTTGGATCCTCCCGCACAGGTTAAACTGGGAGAAGATGCCAGCGCCGATGCTGTACTCACTTTCAGAAACCTGCATAACTGGGCCAGTCAGGGGCAACTGCAAACCGTGTTTCAGTCTGCCTTTAATGTACTTAAAGATGGCGGCGTCTTTGGTGTGGTTGAGCACAGGGGCAAAGCCGGTAACGGCCCTGACAGCGGCTACATGATGCAGGATGAGATGATAGCACTGGCAGAAAAGGTGGGCTTCACCTTGGAAGCCAGTAGTGAGATCAACGCTAATGCCAAGGACAGTAAGGATTACCCCAAAGGCGTCTGGACCTTGCCGCCGACATTGCGACTGGGTGAGCAGGACAGGGACACTTATCTCAAGATAGGAGAAAGTGACCGTATGACACTCAAATTTATCAAAAAAGCGAACTGATACACTGACAACAGAGGCATTATGTGGCAACCTTCCGCCCCCGTAAAAGCACTGAAGATCCCGCTGCGGCACCTCACGCTGGCGGCCCAATGGTGGGGAGCGGAAGATAAGCCGCTGTTACTGGCATTGCATGGATGGCTGGATAACAGTAACAGCTTTGCCCCTTTGGCCGAGAAGCTGATGAATGATTATCGTATTCTTGCCATTGATTGGCCTGGACATGGTTTATCGGAACACAGGCCAGGGCGTTATCCGCTGCACTGGATTGATTATCTGTACGATCTTGAGCTGCTGCTGGACAGCTTGGCCGGTGATGCGCCAGTCACTCTGTTGGGGCACTCCCTTGGGGGGATCGTTGCCAGTGCTTATGCTGCAGCGTTTCCTGAACGAGTCGATAAGTTGCTGTTGATTGAAGCCTTCGCTCCTCTCTATGAGGCGGTGGAGCAGGCCAAACCCAGGCTGAGAAAAAGCTTTGCTGCCCACAAGCGTATGCTCGGCAGCAAACGTAGCCAAGTGGTTTATGACAGTATCGAGCCGGCCATCAAAGCCAGAGTGCAGTTGACCGGATTGGCCGAGCCCTGGTCCAGATTATTGGTGACGCGCAATATGCAAATTGATGCGCAGAGTGCCAGTTGGCGCAGTGACCCAAGGCTACGACTCGACTCGCCGATGCGACTTTGTTTTGAGCAGGTAGCATCCCTGATGCAGGGGATCGCCATCCCCAGCTTACTTATCACGGGTGAACAGGGATTTCCTGGACTGGTGCAGAGTTTACCTCAGGCCCGCGCCTGGTACAGGGATTTGCAGATAGTACAACTACCAGGGGATCACCATCTACATATGGGGAACGCCGATGAGGTAGCGCAAACTCTGGCCGGATTTCTCCAAGGTAGAAAATCCAATCCGGGGGACTAGGCAAATAAAAGCTTTTATGTGATGATGATCAAAATTTTAAACGCCCGTATGATTTTTGCGGCGCGAAAGTTAACTACCAAGAGTCGAGGCCAAAGGCCTTAATAAGAACTTTATAAAAATACTCAGTGCTTTGCCCGCAGACGCTGCGGGCTTTAACGACAGAGAGAGTCGTTTCCGCTGAAGACGGAATTTTAGGAGAGATTTGTGGACCAGCCCTGGATTAACAGTTTGCCTGCCGACGTGCCTGCCGAAATTGATGCCAGCCGCTATGCTTCCTTGCTGGAGATGTTGGAATCAGCGGTCAATACCTATGCCGACCAACCCGCATTCGTCAATATGGGCGCAACCCTGACGTACCGAAAACTGGAAGAGCGCAGCCGTGCCTTCGCCGCTTATTTGCAAAATGATCTCAAATTGCAAAAGGGCGATCGGGTGGCGATCATGATGCCGAACCTGCTGCAATATCCCATCGCCCTGTTTGGTGTGTTGCGGGCCGGCATGGTAGTGGTCAATGTCAATCCGCTCTATACCCCAAGAGAGCTCAAGCACCAGTTGGTCGACTCCGGCGCCAAGGCGATAGTGGTGGTGTCCAACTTTGCCAGCACACTGGAGCAAGTGGTCGATCAAACTCCGGTCAAAAACGTGATTATCACAGGGCTTGGCGATCTCTTGAGTGCGCCTAAGCGTACCCTGGTTAATTTTGTGGTGAAGTACATCAAACGCCTGGTGCCCAAATACTCTCTGCCACACGCCATCTCTATGCGCCGGGCACTGCGAGCCGGTAAAAAGGCACAGTACGTCAAGCCTGTGGTCAAGAGTGATGATATCGCCTTTTTGCAGTATACCGGCGGTACCACTGGCGTTTCCAAGGGCGCCATGCTCAGCCATGGCAACATAGTTGCCAACGTATTGCAGGCCAACGGTGCTTATGCCCCTTTGCTCAACGACGGCAAAGAGTTTGTGGTAACCGCCTTGCCGCTTTACCATATTTTTGCTTTAACGGTGAACTGTTTGTTGTTCCTGCATAAAGGCGCCAACAATTTGCTGATCACCAATCCCAGGGATATCCCGGGATTTGTGGCCGAGCTCAGAAAGACGCCTTTCACTGCTCTCACTGGGGTGAACACCCTGTTCAACGCCTTGGTCAACAGCGAAGAGTTTGCCGCTCTGGACTTCTCCCGCCTCAAACTCTCTATTGGTGGCGGTATGGCGGTGCAGCGCGCCGTGGCTGACAAATGGCAGAACATCACCAAGACTCGCTTGCTCGAAGGCTATGGCCTGACCGAAGCTTCACCTCTGGTAGCTTGCTGCCCTTACGATCTGGCCGGTTACAACGGCTCTATCGGCTTACCTGCACCTTCGACGCAAATTCAAGTGCGGGGTGATGACGGTCAGGTATTGCCTCAGGGTGAGACGGGCGAACTTTTTGCCAAGGGGCCTCAGGTGATGTTGGGATACTGGCAACGTCCGGAAGAAACCGCCAAAGTGATCGACAAAGACGGTTGGCTGGCCACAGGCGATATCGGCTATATGGATGAAAAAGGCTTTTTCTATATTGTCGATCGCAAGAAGGATATGATCCTGGTTTCCGGCTTCAACGTCTTCCCCAATGAAGTGGAAGAGGTGGTGGCCTTGCATCCCAAGGTGGTTGAAGTGGCCGCCGTGGGCGTGCCGCATGAGGTCAGTGGTGAACTGGTGAAGATTTTTGTGGTGGCAAAAGACAAATCTTTGACCGAGAAGGAGCTTATCAAGCACTGTCGCCATCATTTAACAGGATATAAGGTGCCGAAGCTGGTAGAATTCAGGGACGAATTGCCGAAAACCAACGTAGGAAAGATCCTGCGCAGAGAACTCAGAGATGAGGCCAAATCTGCATAATATAGAGAGCCGGCGCCAGCCGGCTCTTGTGTTTCCGGGACCTGGAAACTCGCGCAGGATGGGAGTTGAATTTGCAAGATTACCTGTATGTAAAAGATGACGCCACTCTGGCGCAGCTGGTGGAACAGTATCGCGAGGCTAAATTGCTGGTACTGGATACCGAATTTGTACGCACCCGCACTTACTATGCTTGTTTAGGGCTCATTCAGGCCTATGACGGCAAGACCCTGGCTCTGATAGATCCCTTGGCCATCTCGGATCTGTCGGGATTTTGGGCCTTGCTGACCGATGAGAAGATCACCAAGTTGTTGCATTCCTGCAGTGAAGACTTGGAAGTGTTTGCCCGCCAAGGCCAGTGTCAGCCCAAGCCTTTGTTTGACAGCCAATTGGCGGCGGCCATTGCCGGCATGGGCCATGGCCTGGGTTATGCCAAGCTGGTGCATGAGTGCCTGGGAGTGGAGCTCGACAAGGGCGAGTCCCGCACCGACTGGCTGAAACGACCGCTATCAGAGGCGCAGCTCAGTTATGCCGCCAATGATGTCTATTATCTCTACCAACTCTATCCTCAGCTGCAGCAGAAACTGGAGCAGCAGGGCAGGCTCGAGTGGGTATTGGAAGAAAGCCAGCGCATGACAGAAGGGCGTCTGGACGCGCCGGATGAAGACACGGCCTATCTTAGGGTCAAGAACGCCTTTCAGTTGAGTACACCACAATTGACTGTGCTCAAGGTGCTGGCGGCTTGGCGTTTGCGTAAAGCGTTGGCAAAGGACATGGCGCTGGGTTTTGTCATGAAAGATCATGCCCTTATCGGCTTGGCTAAGCGTCAGCCAAGAGGGATCAATGATGTGCTTTCCATGAAAGAGCTGACGGATCATGAAAAGCGTCTCTACGCCAAAGATGTGCTCAAGGTCATGGCCAAGGCGGATATGAGCAATCTGCCGGAGCCCTTGGATGTGTTGGCTCTCAAGCCGGGATACAAGAGCGCCTTCAAGAGCATTAAGCAGTGCTTGACCGAGATTGCTGAATCCGAAAGTGTGCCTATGGAGTTGCTTGGATCCAAGCGTCATATTCACGAATATCTTGAGTGGGTATGGGACGGCAAACAGGAGCCCACACCCTTGGTGTTGCTGGGCTGGCGTGGCCAGCTGGTGGCTGACAAATTGGCCAAGCTGGCACTCTGAACCTGGTTGATGAAAGTGAAAAGGCGCCCAAGGGCGCCTTTTTGTGACTGCAGCAGTACTTTACATAGATACTTTATTCATACTTTGGCTTCAAATGTATGCTCTTGAACCTCTTTGCTTTTTATCGAAAAAGCTTGCCTCAAGGGCGGTCCGGCAGAGTTACATTGAGCTCGAGTACCGACAGGTTGTCATCGTTTTGATCCAACTGCACAGATACCTGTTCTTCAGAGATATGCACATACTTGCGGATCACTTCAATTATCTCCTGCTTCATCTGCGGAAAGTAATCCGGTGCCCCGCGCTCGCCGCGTTGATGGGCAACGATGATCTGCAAACGTTCCTTGGCGGTTGCCGCGGTGCTGCTTTTCTTGCTGCTTCTGAAATAATCGAGTAATGACATAATTTAGCTACCAAATATTCGTTTAAGGAATCCCTTCTTCTCTTCCGCGACGAAACGCAGCGGAAGCTCTTCACCCAGCAGACGAGCCACAGTGTCCTCGTAGGCCTGTCCGGCATCGCTGTCGTGATCTATGATCACCGGCACCCCTGAGTTGGAAGCCTTGAGCACTGCCTGAGACTCAGGAATAACTCCGAGCAGTTGTATTGCGAGAATTTCCTGCACATCTTCCACACTGAGCATTTCGCCGGTTTTCACTCTGGCAGGGGAGTAGCGAGTCAGCAGCAGATATTCCTTGATGGGCTCAAGCCCTTGCTCGGCACGACGGCTACGGCTTTGCAGCATGCCAAGGATCCTGTCTGAGTCTCTGACCGAGCTGACCTCAGGGTTGGTTGTCACTATGGCAATATCGGCAAAATAGAGTGCCATCATGGCGCCGGTTTCAATACCTGCCGGAGAGTCACAGATGATGTAGTCAAAGTCTTTGCTCAAATCATCAAGTACCCTGCCGACACCTTCTTTGGTCAGGGCATCTTTGTCCCTGGTTTGGGAAGCCGGTAAAACGAACAGTTTATCGCAGCGTTTATCTTTGATCAGCGTTTGGTTCAGATTGGACTCGCCGTTGATGACATTGACAAAATCGTAAACAACCCGACGCTCACAGCCCATGACCAAATCCAGATTACGCAGGCCGATATCAAAATCGATAACAACAGTCTTGTGTCCTTTAAGCGCCAAGCCGGTAGCGATAGCCGCGCTCGATGTGGTTTTGCCCACACCGCCTTTACCTGAGGTGACAACAATAATTTGTGCCATGTTCTATTTTATCCTTTCCATCTGCCTTATCCGGGCAGCGATTCAACGATTAATGACTCACCGCTGAGCCTGATACAACCACTCTTGGCGGTACAGTGTTGCTGCAGGTTTTCAGTCAACCAGTACTGTCCCGCAATCGAAACCAGTTCAGCTTCCATGGACTGGGCCAGGATCACGGCATGTTTATCACCGCTGGCTCCAGCCATTGCCTTACCACGCAGTGCCCCGTATACATGAATGCTACCATCTGCAATGACTTCTGCGCCATTCCCTACTGCACCAAAAACGATTAAATCACCGTCTTTGGCATAGATTTGTTGCCCGGAGCGCACGTTTTGTTTGACTATCTTGGTGACTCTCGGGGGGGGCGGTGGCAATTCCGACTGTTTCCCGGCTTTGATGCTGGCCAATCCCTGCGCCTTGGCGGCTTCATTGAGTGCCTTATCGGCGGCAGTCACACCAACTATCACCAGTTGTCTTTCGGTCAGTCCCTGGCGCAGCCCTTTGAGATCTATGTCCGTGCCGTTGACTTGACTTAAGTTGAGCACCAGTGGAGCGTTGAGGAAAAACTGGGGAGCCTGGGCGAGCTTGCCATCGAGCTCTTTAAAAAGGGCGTCCAGATCTGGGGTATTGATATGAAGTACAGAGAGCGTAAAAGAAGAGCCCTTTAGCTCTAGACTAGGTTTTGGCATCCCGGCGTCATTCTCCAGAAAATGAGCAGTCAGATTGCGTGACAGCGTTATATTCCAAGGCGTCCATGTTATAGTGTGCCCTGATGAGTGGCAAGTTTGAACCCATGGAAATTGATACAATTATGATCTGTGCTGTCTATAAGAGCCTGAAAAAAGCCGACACCTATTTATTCGTCAACAAGAAAGGCCAGTTTGATGATGTACCTGCTCCCTTGATGCAGGTATTTGGGCCGCCACAACTGGTAATGCTGTTGCCGCTGCAGAAAAGGCAGCAACTGGGTATCGCCGATATCAACAAGGTAAAAGCAGAACTGGCGGAAAAGGGCTATTATTTGCAATTGCCGCCACCGCAGGTGGATATGCTGAAGGAGCTGAGACGCAGCAAGGGCCTGGATGATCATTCTGCTTAAGGAATAACGCGTTTTATGGATAGACTTTCCCTGGTGTTTATTTCGCTGCTGGGCGCGTCGCTGACCAATGTCTGTGCAGCGACCGAAGGCAGTTTTGAGCTGTATCTTGATAAATTAAAACAGGACGCAGCAACGCAAGGGATAGATCAACTCGTATTGGATAAGGCCTTCAGCCAGATAAAATTGTTTAAAAAGGCCTCCAATGATGACAAGACAGCCCCCGAACCGCCAAAGGATCTGGAGCACTATATCCCCAAGGCGATCAGTGAGGAGATGGTGGTAAAGGGTCGGGTACTGGCCGAAGAATATCGACCGCTGCTGGTCAAACTTGGTAAACAATATCGGGTGCAGCCCAGGTTTATTCTGGCCCTTTGGGGGCTCGAGTCGGATTTTGGCAATCAGCAGGGCGGTTATCCTGTGCTTTCCGTGACGGCGTCACTGGCCTATGAGGGACAAGAGGTTTACCGCGATGAGTTTTTTGCGGCGCTGAAAATTCTCGCGTCACAATCGCTCGACTTTAACGAGCTCAAGGGCTCGAGTACCGGTGCCATGGGGCCTTTAGGATTGAGGCCAAGCGCCTATCTGCAATACGGCAGCGACGGCGACGGTGATGGCAAGATCGATATCTGGAACAGCTTTGCCGATGGCTTGGCATCTGTGGCCAACTACCTGCAGCAAACGGGCTGGGATGACACCCAAACCTGGGGACGCCAGGTCAAAGCGCCCGAGTCCATAGAGAACAGCCAACTTGGAGTGGATTATCAGGCGAGTTTCAGCCATTGGCAGCAGTTGGGCGTTCGTCGTTACGATGGCGGCGATCTGCCTGGCCGGACCGATATGCAAGTTTCATTGATCATGCCAGATGGTGTCACCGGAAGGCACTATCTGGTATACCAGAACTACCGCGCCTTGCGAAGCTGGCAAAATTCAGACTATTTCGCTTTGGCGGCGGCTTATCTTTCCGAGCGGATCAAGTATCCACCCCGGAAATAGTGTAAAATAGCCATCACGCAAGCTTTCAAGAACGAACCAACAAATTTATGTCCTTCTGGTTAACCAAGACCCTGGCCGAAATGACTCCGGATGAGTGGGAGTCTCTCTGTGATGGCTGTGGGAAATGCTGTCTCAATAAGCTCATCGATGATGAAACCGATGAGCTTTACTATACCAATGCGGCCTGCAAATTGTTGTCTGATAAAGACTGCAGCTGCATTCACTATGAAAAACGCTTTGAATTTGTGCCTCTGTGCACCGCGGTGACGGCGACGAATATCGGTGAGCTGGACTGGCTGCCGGATAGTTGTGCTTATCGGCGTCTGTATCTGGGGCGGCCATTGCCTTCCTGGCACCCACTTTTGACCGGCTCCAAGGATGCGATGCACGAAGTAGGGATGTCGGTGAAGGGCAAGACGCTTTGCGAGAGTAAAGTGCGCGATCTTGAAGATCATATTGTACTCTGGCCACTGAAGGACTTGGATTGATGTCATCCAGACATCAAGAGTAAAAAGCCAAACACGATTGTTTGGCTTTTTTATGTTTATAGGAAACCCGCTAGCTTGAATTGAATACCTAGTTACGGCCCTTGCTCAGAATAGGTACAACATAGAGCATCAGTGCTACCAGATATGTGGCAAAAGCAACAATCATCCACTGCGACATAGTGATGCCGATAAAGCTCCAGGGAATATCAGTGCACATGCCTGTTGGCATAAATATCGAAGGCAGCCATTCATGCAGTGGCATCCAGGAGGGGAAGTCCGGCAGGAATGAACAGGTGGAAAAAGGCGATGGGTTTTGCTGCATATCGTTGAGTTCAATGGCCAATCTCAGCCCCCAACTGGCGCTTAACCCCCACAGCAAGGCCGCCACAAGTCGCACTGGACGTACACTCGGTGCAAGAAAGCCTATGATGCCGGCCAGCAGCAATCCCAATACGGCCAAACGCTGGTAGATACACATGACGCAAGGTTCGAGCTGCATCACATGTTGAAAGTACAACGCAGCCAGCTCCAGAGACAGGGCGCTGAGCGCCAGAATTCCCCAGGCCATGCGGGAGTGGGCGAAACGTATCATTGCTGTCAAAACTATTCTCCATTGATTACCCATCAGTCCAAGGCGAGGTGGGGTAACTCCTCAGATGGATATGACACCCATAAAAAAACGCCCTAGAGGGGCGTTTTTTGGACTCTACTGAAACCAAAAGGTTCAGTCAATACATAGACTAATGGCCTACGGCCGCACCCTTACCCAGTACTTCCTGGGCACTGTGGTGCAGGATCATGCCTGAGTCGTAGAAGTATTGGGTCATCTGCTCCAGGAAACCTGTCTCAATTGCCAGTACACCAACAATGGACAACACGATAGTGTAAGGCAGTGCCATCCATACCATGCGGCCATAAGAGAGACGAATGAGGGGAGCCAGAGCGGAAGTCAGCAGGAACAGGAAGGCCGCCTGACCGTTAGGGGTAGCCACTGATGGCAGGTTGGTTCCTGTGTTGATGGCAACGGCAAGCAGGTCAAACTGATCGCGGGTGATTTGGCCATCAATCAGCGCGGCTTTCACCTCGTTGATATAAACGGTACCCACAAACACGTTATCACTGACCATGGACAACAAGCCATTGGCAACATAGAAGATAACCAGCTGCATATTGCCTTCAAAGCCGAGAGCCCATTGAATAACAGGAGCAAACAGGCCTTGGTCAATAATCACACCCACCACGGCGAAGAATACTGCCAGCAGAGCGGTAAAGGGCAGGGCTTCTTCGAAGGCTTTACCCAGAGCGTGCTCATCGGTAATACCGTTGAAGGCTGTGGTCAGGATGATAACTGAAAGACCAATAAGACCAACCGATGCCAGGTGGAAGGCCAGACCGACAATCAGCCATACACCGACCAGAGCCTGGATAACCAGCTTCATCTTATCTTTGCTGGTTCTGTGGGCATCTTCATGGGCGGCAAATTCCACCAGAATTTTGTGTACAGCGTCTGGCAGTTGGGCGCCATAACCACAGATACGGAATTTTTCCACCAAGACACAGGTGAGGATACCGGCAAAGAATACGGGTACAGTCACAGGTGACATCCGCAAGGCGAATTCAGAGAACTGCCAGTTAGCCTGGGCGGCGATGATCAGGTTTTGCGGCTCACCTACCATGGTGCACACACCACCGAGGGCGGTACCGACACCGGCGTGCATCAACAGGTTACGCAGGAAGCCCCGGAAGTCTTCCAACTCCTGGGCGTTAAGCTGGTCATTCCCGTCAGAGGTATGGTCATGATCGGCGCTGAAATCTTTACCGGATGCGACCTTATGATAGATGGAGTAGAAACCGACTGCTACAGCGATGATAACCGCAATAACAGTCAAGGCATCGAGGAACGCAGACAGGAAGGCTGAGGCAACACAGAACATCAGGGATACGACCATTTTGGAACGCACCTTGGTGATCATCTTGGTAAATACATAAAGCAGCAACTGCTTCATAAAGTAGATACCGGCCACCATGAATACCAATAGCAGCAGTACTTCGAGGTTGGCTTCAATCTCGTGCAGTACCTGGCTGGGACTGGTCATACCGATAAACACGGCCTCAATCGCCAATAAACCACCGGGTTGCAGAGGATAGCATTTAAGCGCCATGGCCAGAGTGAAGATAAACTGCACGACCAAAAACCAGCCCGCAACAAAGGGGTTGATACTGAAGAGTATCGGGTTGATGATAAGAAAAATCAGTATCGCAAGCTTGTACCACTTGGGCGAGTTGCCCAAGAAGTTACTCATAAAAGCCTGAATCGGTGTAGCAGGCATGTCTTCCTCTCTAATCTGTTATAAGTGAATCTGTTATTAAGTGTGGTAGTTACGTCTTTGGTTGACGAACGGTAAAATTTGCGTAGTTCAGTCTAGCCTAAAGATAAACTCAATGTAATGATTAGGGTATACAGGGATTTCAAAAAGCGGATCTCTAACGCAAAATTCAGTGACAACTGATTTGAACCTGGTCACTTTTATAGCGGTTTTTGAGAGCTTGGCAGGGTGGGATTTTTCATCAGTGATCTGGTGGTTTTCATTTTTCGTCGCTCTGGTATGATCTGTGGCCAGAATAATGCTAACAATCGGAAAACCGGGCTGATGATAATCAATGCCAAAGGACCTGCAAGTTTTGCAGAGAAATATATAGTGCGTTCAATCTGGGAAAATAAATTTCCCCCCGGCTCCATACTTCCTGCGGAGCGGGAATTATCAGAGCTGATAGGTGTGACCCGTACAACCCTCAGGGAAGTGCTGCAGCGTTTGGCCCGTGACGGTTGGTTGACGATTCAACATGGCAAACCCACCCGGGTGAATAATTTCTGGGAAACCTCTGGCCTGAATATTTTGGAGACCATTGCCGATCTGAATCCCGAAGGTTTTCCGGTATTGGTTGACCAACTGCTGTCGGCCAGAACCAATGTCAGTGCCATCTACTTCCGTGGCGCACTGCGACATAATCCTGATACGGCGGTGGAAGTGCTGTCAAAAATCCACGAGCTGGAAGATGATGCCGAGGCCTATGCCGAATTTGATTACCAGTTGCATCACACCTTGGCGTTTTCATCAGGTAACCCGCTGTACGTGCTGATCCTCAATGGTTTCAAGGGGCTGTATGCCAGAGTCGGGCGCTACTACTTCAGCAGTCAGGAAGCAAGAGCCTTGGCACTGGCCTTCTATCAAAAGCTTGAAATCCTGGCTAAAGATAAAAACTATACCCAGGTGCCTGCTTTGATGCGCGCTTACGGTATCGACAGTGGCATTATGTGGCAGAAACTGCGCGATGCCATGCCGCTGGAGATGGCCCAGGACAATCAATAGTTGCCGATGATCCGTTGGCACATAATAAAAAAGACCGCTATCGGCGGTCTTTTTTATTGTCCAGGATTTTCTATGCTAGATTAATTCGCTTCTGTCCGGACACGAGGCCAGTACTCTTATCTCGCCATCATCTTCTTTCTGCTCCAGAGTGACATCAAAGCCCCAAAGCCGGTGCAGGTGTTTGAGCACTTCCCGGCAACTGTCTGCCAGAGGGATGCCCTTGCTGGGGATGTACCTCAGTGTCAGCGAGCGATCGCCATTGACCATGACATTATGAACCTGGATATTGGGTTCATTATTGGACAGGTTATATTGTGAAGACAAAATTTGCCTGATCTCCCGGTATCCCTGTTCATCATGAATGGCAGATACCGACAGATAGTTTTTGCTTTCATCATCAAGCACACCAAACAGCTTGAACTTGCGGATGATGGTGGGGGAAAGATACTGGCTGATGAAGCTTTCATCCTTGAAGTTTTCCATGGCGAAATGCAGCGTTTTCAACCAATCGCTGCCGGCGATATCCGGGAACCAATATCTATCCTCGTCTGTTGGCTGTTCGCAGATACGGCGAATGTCGCAGAACATATTGAACCCCAGGGCATAGGGGTTAATGCCGTTGTAATAAGGGCTGTTGTAGGGGGGCTGAGCCACCACATTGGTGTGACTCTGTAAAAACTCCAACATAAATCTGTCGGTAACCAGACCTTCGTCATAGAGGTGGTTGAGCAAGGTGTAATGCCAGAAGGTGGCCCAGCCCTCGTTCATCACCTGGGTCTGGCGTTGCGGGTAAAAATACTGCCCCATCTTGCGTACGATACGCACCAACTCCCGTTGCCAGGGCTCCAGCAGCGGAGCGTGCTTCTCGATAAAGTAGAGAATGTTTTCCTGTGGCTCTGACGGAAAACGTTTTTGCTGTTTGGCTTCCTCCTTGGTCTGCTGAGAGGGGATGGTGCGCCAGAGATCGTTGACCTGGGTTTGCAGATAGGCCTCGCGCTCTTTCTGGCGTGCCTGCTCTTCACGAAACGAGATTTCTGTTGGGCGCTTGTAGCGGTCGACGCCATAATTCATCAGGGCGTGGCAGGAGTCCAACAGGTTTTCCACCTCATCTATGCCATATTTACGCTCGCATTCACTGATGTATTGCTTGGCAAAGACCAAGTAATCAATGATGGAGCCGGCATCTGTCCAGGTGCGGAACAGGTAGTTGTTTTTGAAGAAACTGTTATGGCCAAAGCAGGCGTGAGCTATCACCAAGGCTTGCATGGTGAGGGTGTTTTCCTCCATCAGATAGGCGATACAGGGGTTGGAGTTGATGACTATCTCATAGGCCAGCCCCATCTGGCCGCGCTTGTAACCCTGCTCGGTTTCGATAAAACGCTTACCGAAGGACCAGTGAGTATACCCTATGGGCATGCCTATGCTGGCGTAGGCGTCCATCATCTGCTCGGCGGTGATCACCTCTATCTGATTGGGATAGGTCCCCAGACGATAATGCTCCGCGACCCGGGCGATTTCCTTTTCATAGGTTTCCAGCAGCTCAAAAGTCCATTCAGGCCCGTCACTCAATGGCTGGCGTGTTTTCTTTTTGCTCATAATCGCTTCCCCCTAAACCGCCTGCTTCTTGAACAACTCTCTGAATACGGGATAGATATCCTCTGCCTGACGAATATGTTGTACCGCCATATTGTCGAATTGTTTTTGCAGGGTTTCATATTCACGCCAGAGCGTCTGATGCGCCCTGTTGGTGATTTCTATGTAGCTGAAATAGCGTACTACGGGCAGCAGTTGTGTTTCGAGGATCTGATAACAGGTGGGTGAATCATCGGCCCAGTTGTCACCATCGGATGCCTGGGCGGCATAGATATTCCATTCATTGGCCGGATAACGCTCCTGTTGAATTTCGTACATCAGTTTCAGTGCACTGGAAACTATGGTGCCGCCCGTTTCCTGGGAGTAGAAGAACTCGTGTTCATCCACTTCTTTGGCCTGGGTATGATGACGGATATAAACGACCTCAAGATTCTTATAAGTGCGGGTCAGAAACAGGTACAGCAATATATAAAAGCGTTTGGCCATATCCTTGGTGGCCTGATCCATGGAGCCGGAGACATCCATAAGACAGAACATCACCGCCTGACTGGTGGGCACTTCCCGCTTGGCAAAGTTGTTGTAGCGCAGATCGAAAGTGTCGATAAAGGGCACCTTGGCGATGCGCTGTTTAAGCTCTTCAATCTCCTCTTTGAGCTGCAATATCCGCTCGGCACTGGCACCCGGAGTGTTTTCCAACTCTGCCAGTTCGTTTTCCAGTTCATGCAGTCGCCGTTTCTTGTCTGCGGACATGGCGGTGCGCCGCGCCAGAGAGGATCTCAAAGAGCGGACGATATTGATATTTGAGGGCACACCATCATTGGTATAACCGGCTCGGTAAGTTTGATATTCCACCAGTTTGTTCAGGCGGTTTTTCTGCAGGTTGGGCAACTCAAGATCTTCAAACAAGAGCTCGAGGTACTCATCTTTGGAGATTTGAAATACAAAGTCATCCTGACCCTCGCCTGAGTCCGAGGCATCGCCCTTGCCGCTGCCACCACCGCCGCCTCCCTGAGGCCTGTCTATCTTGTCGCCGCGGGTAAACTGGTCGTTGCCCGGATGCACTCGCTCACGGACGCCGCCGCGACCCTGATGGAATACGGGTTCGCTGATGTCCTTGGTGGGGATACTGATTTTTTCTCCCTTGTCGACATCTGTGACGCTACGGTGAGTGACGGCATCACTAACCGCTTTTTTAATTTGTTGTTTATAACGGTTAATAAACCGCTGACGGTTAACCGTGCTCTTTCCTTTGGCATTCAACCGCCTGTCGATAAAGTTCGCCATACGCACCTCCCAAAGCAAATACCGGGGCCCGAAAGCCCCGGAAAGGGCACAGCTATGAGGACTTACGTACCCGTAAGTACCACTCGGACAACAGGCGCACCTGTTTCTTGGTGTAGCCTTTCTCCATCATACGATTGACAAAATCATCATGCTTGCGCTGATCGTCTGTGGAGGTCTTGGCGTTGAAAGAAATGACCGGCAGGAGATCTTCCGTATTTGAGAACATCTTCTTCTCTATCACGGTTCTGAGTTTCTCATAGCTGGTCCATTGCGGGTTGTTGCCATCATTATTGGCCCTTGCCCTGAGCACAAAGTTGACTATCTCATTGCGGAAGTCTTTGGGATTACTTATCCCGGCCGGCTTTTCAATTTTCTCCAATTCGGCGTTGAGTGCGGCCCGGTCAAACAGTTGGCCGGTTTCCGGGTCTCTGTATTCCTGATCCTGGATCCAGAAGTCGGCATAGGTGACATAGCGGTCGAAGATGTTCTGACCATATTCCGAGTAAGATTCCAGATAAGCGGTCTGGATCTCCTTACCGATAAACTCAACATATTTAGGGATCAGATAGCCCTTCAGAAACTCCATATACCTTTCTGCGGTATCGGAAGGGAACTGCTCTTGCTCTATCTGCCGCTCCAGTACATAGAAGAGATGCACCGGGTTGGCGGCAATTTCAGAGTGGTCGAAGTTAAAGACCTTGGAGAGGATTTTGAACGCGAAGCGGGTCGACAGTCCGTGCATCCCCTCATCGACCCCGGCATAGTCTCGATATTCCTGGTAAGACTTGGCCTTGGGATCGGTATCCTTGAGGCTTTCACCGTCATAGACCCGCATCTTGGAGTAGACAGAGGAGTTCTCCGGGGTTTTGATCCTTGAGAGCACGCTGAATTGAGCCAAGGTCTCCAGTGTGCCTGGGGCACAGGGCGCCTTGGTCAGTTCTGAATTGGCGATAAGCTTGCGGTAAATCTGGATCTCTTCCGACACGCGCAGACAGTAAGGCACCTTAACGATATAAACACGGTCGAGGAAGGCTTCATTGTTTTTATTATTTTTAAAGCTGCTCCATTCAGACTCGTTGGAGTGAGCCAGAATAATGCCGTTAAAGGGCAGGGCCGATAAGCCTTCGGTACCGTTATAGTTACCTTCCTGAGTGGCGGTCAGCAGTGGGTGCAGCACCTTGATCGGCGCCTTGAACATCTCCACAAACTCCATTAAACCCTGGTTGGCACGGCACAGTGCTCCTGAATAGGAGTAGGCATCGGCATCATTCTGGGCAAAGTGCTCCAGTTGGCGAATGTCGACTTTGCCCACAAGAGAAGAGATATCCTGGTTGTTGTCATCACCGGGTTCAGTCTTGGCGATGGCAATTTGATCCAGCACCGAAGGGAATACCTTAACGACCCGGAAGCGGGAGATATCGCCGCCAAAGTCATGCAAGCGCTTGACCGCCCAGGGCGACATTATGCTGCGCAGGTAACGGGTCGGGATCTGGTATTCTTCCTGCAGCAACTTGCCATCTTCCTCGGCATCAAACAGGCAGAAAGGGTGGTCGTTGACCGGACTTCTGACTCCATCGGCGCTAAGAATATAGATGGGGACTTGCTGCATCAAAGCCTTGAGCTTCTCTGCCAGCGAAGATTTACCGCCACCGACAGGTCCCAGCAGATAGAGGATCTGCTTGGATTCTTCCAGCCCTTGGGCCGAGTGTTTAAGGTAGGAGACTATCTGCTCTATGGCATCTTCCATGCCGTAGAAGTCTTTAAACGCGGGATAGCGAGAGATTAAGCGGTTGGAAAATATCCGGCTCAGAACCTGATTCTTGGAAGTGTCGACCACTTCCGGCTCGCCGATGGCGATAAGCAGTCTTTCTGCAGCCGAAGCGTAGGCGCTGCGATCTTGCTTACAGATATCGAGAAACTCCTGTAATGTGTATTCTTCATCGAGTTTCTTCTCATAGCGCTGTTGGTAGTGCTCAAATATGCCCATTTTAAACCCCCTGAAACGCCAAATATGTCTGGGAAGGGAACTGTCTTTAGCAGTTGCCTACCATTAATCTTAGACACTAATTCATGCTTCATGTCAAAAAACATAAATAAAAACAAAGGCAAATAGTTGCAAAAGCAATAGTTGCACTTGTGAATTGCTGCCGGAGGGTGAGCTTGTTGATGTGCGGTCGGCTTGTTGGAGAGTGCTTATGGGCAATAAAAAAGGAGCCATAAGGCTCCTTTTCAGGCACTCAGTTTGAGTATTATTAACCGGCGAAGTTTTGGTTAACAAAGTCCCAGTTCAGCAACTGCCAGAAGTGCGCCATGTAGTCAGGGCGAACATTACGGTAGTCGATGTAGTAAGCGTGCTCCCAAACGTCAACGGTCAGCAGTGGGGTCACTGAAGCATCAGTCAGCGGAGTGGCCGCGTTGCTGGTGTTAACGATAGCGACAGTGCCATCAGCCTTTTTAACCAGCCAGGTCCAGCCGCTACCAAAGTTGTTGACAGCAGACTCAGTGAACTGAGTCTTGAAGGCTTCAAAAGAACCGAAAGCAGCATTGATAGCTTCGGCTACAGCACCAGTGGCTTCGCCGCCGCCGTTAGGCGCCAGACAATTCCAGTAAAAAGTGTGGTTCCAAACCTGAGCGGCGTTGTTGAAAATACCGCCGCTGGAGGTTTTTACGATCTCTTCCAGGGTCTTGCCGGCAAATTCAGTGCCTTCGATCAGACCGTTCAGCTTAACCACGTAAGTGTTGTGGTGCTTACCGTAGTGGTATTCGATGGTTTCCTGAGAAATGTGGGGTTCCAGTGCGTTCTTGGCATATGGTAATGCAGGTAATTCGAAAGCCATTAGTATCTCTCCATGGACTTGGTTTATCATTTTCAGACTTGCTCACTGCCATCTATTGTACCGATAAAATTTGTGAAGTGAATCATTGTTTGAGTGATTGAGCAGATTGACATCATTGAAAAATCAAATGACTAAATAACCTTACAAATAGTGTGATTTTGTTCTGCGTTTCTCTCGCGTACAATAGTGAATCAAATATAGTGTCGTACTCAGGAACGTAAATGGAAACTGTTGAAAAAATTAAGCAGCAAATCGCTGAAAACCCCATCATCCTTTACATGAAAGGTTCGCCCAAATTACCCAGCTGTGGTTTTTCCTCTCAGGTGGCTCAAATCATGATCAATATCGGCGAGCAGTTCGCGTTTGTTGATATTTTGCAGCATCCTGATATCCGTGCTGAACTGCCCAAGTATGCCAATTGGCCAACGTTCCCTCAGTTGTGGGTTGAAGGTGAGCTGGTCGGTGGTTGCGATATCCTGACCGAGATGTACCAAAAAGGTGAGTTACAGACCTTGATCAAGGACACTGCTGCCAAGTACAAGCAGGATGAAGCCTAAGGTTAATTTCAGTACCTTTAAGCATTTAAAAGATGAGGCCGGATATATTCCGGCCTTTTTTCTGCCCGTTTTTGCGCGCCTATCTTCGATAGGTGTCATCATCTTAAATTACCTTTCATTTTAACAATCTACTCTGATTTTTGTTTTATTGGCCACTTATCTGCCGATTAAATCCTGTTGTTTGCAGCATAAAAGACTACCAAAGCAGTTTGGGGTAACCTCAAAACAAAACAAGATTGCAACAAATGTATTATCTGTATCGTTTTATTACTTACCAAATGTGACTGGTCAGGCTTGTTGTATATGCAATTAAGGCTTTTGCGATGATTCAAGGCAGGGAATTGTATTGAGAAAAATTTCGACTATTTACTGTGATGTATCAGTGTGGAAATAATTAAAAGTGTGACACCCATCACACTTTGCGAGATGGGTAATGTTAATTAATATGCTGAAAATTAACAAAAAATCAAAGTTTATTTTTTAACAACTCTCGGTAATTGGCTGCATATCTATTCGCTGTAGGATAGGTGGGTTCTATTTGTCATTAAATAAAACAAATGTAAAACATAAATTAAACATTTGCGGGTTTGTCAGATTAAAATCCTGTTATTGACGATGTTGAAACGAGGCGACAGTATCTTGGCAACGCCGTGTTAATAAGCGCGGTGAAAATAAAAACAAACCAGGAAGTAAGGGAGTTTAAAATGACAAGAACCAATAAGCTGACTGGCGCAGTCAGACTGGCTCTGTTTGCTGCGGTTTCAACGGGAGCTGCATCTGTGTCTCAGGTGGCTTACGCCGCAGAAGACGGTGCCAAGGTAGAACGTATCGAAGTAACAGGTTCACGTATCCAGCGTCAGGATATGGAAACCGCTTCTCCAGTGACAGTGATCAGTGCTGATGCTATTCGTGCAGAAGGCTTCACTTCTGTTGACCAACTGCTGCAGGCTCAGACCTCTATGGCCGGTGCGGCTGTAGGTTCAACCACCAACAATGGTGCCAATGGCGCGGCTCAGGTTGATCTGCGTGGTATGGGTGCTGAACGTACTCTGGTACTGCTCAATGGCCGCCGTATGGTGAACTCAGGCTCAGGTGCAGACAGTGCAGTGGACTTGAACTCAATCCCAGTAGCGATGATTGCCCGGGTAGAGATTCTTAAGGATGGCGCCTCGGCGGTATACGGCTCAGATGCTATTGCCGGTGTGGTCAACATCATCACCAAGAAAGATTTTGAAGGCTTCCAGCTGGATTTCAACGGCAGCGGAACCGATAAGGGCGACGGTGAAAACGGCGAACTGAGCCTGCTGTACGGTTTCAACACAGACAACGGCGGTAACTATACCTTTGGTGCGGCTTACTCTGACCGTCGCGGTGTTATTCAGGGCGACCGTGACTGGACCGAGCCAGGTGCCAGTTCCTTCATTCCAACCGGCTCTCTGGCTGGTATGGTTAAAGATGCCAACGGCAACTGGGTTGAGCGCAGCACAGGTTACGACTATACCCAAGACAGCTGGTTCCAGACGCCTAGTAAACGCTATAGTCTGTTTGCCAACATGATCCAGGAGCTGGGCAATGAATTGGTACTGACAGGTGATATTCTGTACACCAAGCGTAAGTCAGATCAGCAAATGGCCGCTCAGCCTGCCGATATTATGCTGGGTGTTTGTGGCCAAACAGGGATAGATCCTGACCGTTGTATCACCCTGGATCAGTCCATGCTGGACGCCGGCATCAAGGCCGATAAAACCGGCCGTGTTAACTACCGTCGCCGTACCAATGATGTGGGCGCTCGTATCTACAACCAGGACATCGATACTCTGCGCGCCTCTATTGGCCTGCAGGGCACACTCGATGTCAACACAGGTATGACTTGGGATCTTTCCTACACTTATGGCAAAAACAAGGCCGATACCTGGGTTGAAAACTCCATCAATGCCAAAAAGATGGAAGAGTCCGTCTATAACAATCTGGATGCCTGGCTCAGTGGTGCCCCGCTGACTCAAGAGATCATCAATGACATCGGCTTCACCGAGCGCAATGATGGTGGTAATGAACAACACGTTGTTGCCGGCGTATTGAGTGGTGAGCTGTTTGATCTGAGTGCCGGTCCTGTCAGCTTCGCTATCGGTGCCGAATACCGTTACGACAGCGGTTATTACAACCCTGATCCTGTGATTGTTGCCGGTGAAGGTACTGCCGCCCAGCAAGACCCAACTGATGGTAATTACGACGTTATCTCTATCTATCAGGAAGTCAGTGTACCTTTCACTGAAAAACTGACCGGTGAATTTGCCCTGCGTTTCGATGACTACTCAACTTTCGGCAAGGCAACGACCTGGAAGATAGGTCTGACCTATGAAGCCACAGATGATTTGATGCTGCGCGCCGTGGCGGCTACCGGTTTCCGGGCGCCAAACGTCAGCGAACTCTACGGTGGTAACACAGGGTCTTATGACTATCTGGATGATCCATGGGGTAATGAACAAGATCCACAGATCCTGGTTAACTACACCTCAGATACGGGTCTGAAACCGGAAGAGTCTGAGTCTTACACTGCCGGTCTGGTTTACTCGCCACGCTTTATCGATGGCATGTCTCTGACACTGGACTACTGGCGCTTCCGGGTGAGCAATGCCATTACCCGTCTGGATGCCCAGAAAGGCTTGAATGACTGTCATGCCAAAAACCAAGTTGCTTGCGATACCTTCAAGATCACTATGGATGGCGATCTGTCCAACTTCACCAACCCTCTGACCAACGTGGGTAGCCAGAATACCAGTGGTATCGATTTCAACCTGGCTTACAGCTTTGAAGGTCTGGGGCTGGATTGGAAGATCAACAATGACCTGACCTATCTGCTGGAGTTTGAGCAAGATGGCGTTGCCTATGACGGTACTATCGATGGTAACTTTGGCGCTTATGCAGAAGTTCGTAACAACTTCAGTATTCAGGCAAGTCGTGGCGATTGGAGTTTGATGTATTACAACCGTTATATAGGTAAGATGGATGATATCTATACTGATTACGATCAGAATGATAAACCGTTCACTGCAGTTGCAAAGGCTGATGCTGTAATGTACCACAACATTGTCGGTACTTATCACTTCACGGATGGCTTCACAGCTTCACTGGGTGTTAAGAACTTAACTGATGAAGAACCTTCATTTGTGTCCAATGGTAGTGATGCGGGTACGGTACCTGAAGTCTATGACACTATCGGTCGTCAAATCTACGGTGGTGTGACTTACAAGTTCTAAGCCATATCATGGAATGAAAAAAAGCGCCTTCAGGCGCTTTTTTAATGTCTGATGGTTTAACCCAAGCCGTGCTCAGCCGAGCTCATTTGAATGAGCTCGATTTTGTAACCGTCAGGATCTTCAACAAAAGCGATTTCAGTGGTTCCGCCGGCAACAGGGCCAGGGGCACGGATAACCTTGCCACCGGCGGCGCTGATGGCGTCACAGCGGGCGTAGATATCTTCTTCGCCTATGGCAATATGACCAAAGGCATTACCCATATCATATTGCTCTGTTCCCCAGTTGTAGGTGAGCTCTATGACTGCCTGGCCGGTTGATTCTTCGCCGTAGCCGACGAAGGCGAGGGTATATTTATATTCAGGGTTTTCTGATTGACGCAGCAGCTTCATTCCCATGATTTCTGTGTAGAAGTGGATGCTGCGTTCAAGGTTACCGACCCTGAGCATGGTATGGAGAACTTGTGACATTGCTACCTCTTTTGGTTCTATAACGGAAACCCAGTTGAGCTTCCGTAGCGTGGATGATCAAGCGAGATCCGGGGAGATGGGAATCACTCCCAAATAGAGTGGTTCCGGCCGCCGTTAACTTGATAGCCAGTTCACAAATCCATGAAATAAACATGGTATTTGTGTCTGCTTCATTAATAATGGTGTCAACCCTATCTTAGCTGGATGCAGGAGACAAGCATGACTACAGAATTGAAAATGGCTATTGGATCTACCTTGGTAATTGCAATCGTTTTCGCCGCTATGATTGTACAGATTTTTTGATTGGCGCTGAGCAAGAATATGTAAGCCAATGCCGCCTTAGGGCGGCATTGTCGTTTCTGGATTAATCTTCCGGATAGATTTTTTCTTTGAATTCACACAGATCTTCAATCAAACAACTGCCGCAGCGGGGCTTTCTGGCGATGCAGGTATAGCGCCCGTGAAGAATAAGCCAGTGGTGAACGTCAACTTTGAACTCGGCTGGCACCACTTTGAGCAGTTTATCTTCCACTTCCTGCACATTTTTCCCCGGCGCAAAGCGTGTGCGGTTGCTGACCCGGAATATATGGGTGTCCACGGCTATGGTTGGCCAACCAAAGGCGGTGTTGAGCACCACATTGGCGGTCTTGCGACCAACCCCAGGTAGTGACTCCAGCGCCTCGCGGTTTTCGGGGACTTCGCCGTTGTACTTCTCTACAAGGATCTTGGACAGTGCCACCACATTGATGGCCTTATTGTTATAAAGCCCTATGGTCTTGATATATTCCTTCAGCCCTTCAACCCCGAGATCGGCAATCGCCTGTGGGGTATTGGCCACCGGAAACAGCTTGTCAGTGGCCTTGTTGACACTGACATCTGTTGCCTGCGCCGAGAGCGTTACCGCAACCAGTAATTCAAAAGGGCTGGAATAATTCAGCTCTGTCTGGGGATGAGGATTGTTGTCCCGCAGGCGTTCGAGTATCGCCCGTCTCTTGTCTTTGTTCACTCAATAACCTCAGTTGACTTTGGTGATCCTGGCGCGCTCCACAGGGGCAGTTTGCACTCTGGGTTGGCGCTCAGCGAGTTTCTTGTCGATCACGTTTTTCAGCGCAATCAGCAAACCCATTCCCAAAAAGGCGCCGGGCGGTAACATTGCCAGTAGGAAGGGAGTGTCTACTTGCCAGACTTCAATGCGCAGGCTCGCAGCCCAAGGTCCCAGCAGCTGCTCTGCACCGTCAAATAGGGTACCTTGCCCCAGTATTTCCCTGCCTCCGCCGAGCACCATCAATACCAAGGTAAAGCCAATACCCATCATTAAGCCATCAAAGGCGGCGCTCATTGGTGAGTTGCGTGAGGCAAAGGCTTCGGCGCGGCCTATGATGACACAGTTGGTCACTATGAGTGGCAGGAAAATACCGAGCGAAACGTATAGGCCATAGGCGTATGCGTTAACCAGCAATTGTACGGCAGTCACCAGTGCGGCAATAATCATTACGAATACGGGAATGCGGATCTCTTTGGGCACAAAATTGCGTACCAGGGATACTGTGGTGTTGGAACCTATCAACACCAGCGCAGTTGCGAGCCCAAGCCCCAAGGCGTTGGTAAAGGTGGAGGTCACTGCCAGCAGAGGACAGAGTCCCAACATCTGCACCAGTCCGGGGTTATTTTTCCACAAGCCTTGCCAGGCGATATCGCGATATAAACTCATTGGCTTGCCTCACATGTCTGTGATTGGGAAAAAATGGTCTTCTTATTGGCTTCAAAGAAGGCCAGGGTGTTTCTCATCGACTTGACGTAGGCCCTGGGGGTAATGGTCGCCCCGGTAAACTGGTCGATTTCACCGCCGTCTTTTTTCACATACCAGGCCTTGTCATCACTGCCTTGAAGCTTTTTGCCGATAAATCTGTCCACCCAATCAGATTTCTTGCGCTCAATCTTGTCACCCAGCCCTGGGGTTTCCTGATGCGACAGAGTGCGAACACCAAGCACAGTGCCATCTGTCTTGATACCTATGATCAAGCGTATTTCACCATTGTAGCCATCCGGCGCTATGGTTTCGATGGCAATAGCGACCGGCTCGGCATCTTGGGTGGCGATATAAGCCGGCATGGGCTGAGTTGTGCCCAGGGCGTCTTTATCCTGCAATAGAATGCAGCTTTCCTCGAGCGGATTGTCGTGCAGTTCATTGGGAATGATCTGCTCCAGGGTGCGCCTGAGTTCCAACTTTTGCTGCGCCAGGATCGCATCTCGGGTACTGTCATTGACAACCGCCACCACCGCGGTGCATATCAGGGCAAACAGGCCCAAAAGCAGACCATTTTTCAACATGGATTTTTGCACTGTCTATCTCTCTTGCTATCAATGTCCGGCGCGATGGCCATAGGCTCGGGGTTTGACATAGTAGTCGATCAAAGGGGCGCACAGGTTGGCCAGCAACACCGCAAAAGCAAAGGCGTCAGGGTAACCCCCAAAGCTTCTAATAAGGTACACCACCAGGCCGATAAGGGCGCCGAAGATAAATCGGCCCTGATTGCTGGCCGGCGCGGTTACAGGATCCGTGGCGATAAAGAAAGCCGCCAGCATGGTGGCGCCACTGAACAGGTGAATAAGCGGGCTGACATGGGTATCTGGCCCAAGCGCATAGGCAAAGCCGCTGCAGATAAACAGCGAGGCCAGTACACCGACACTGATATGCCAGCGGATAAGCTTCATCTTCAACAGCGCCAGACCACCGCACAGGTAGGCCAGGTTGACCCAAAACCAGCCACTGTTGATAGTGCCGGCAAAAATTGGTTTTTGCAGGCTCTCGGTAGTGGTCATTCCCATAGATAGATCCGTTTTCAGCGTATCGAGTGGTGTCGCCATGGTGACGCCATCGATACCGAGCTGGAAGTACTCGGCAACGCTGCCTTGGCTGGCGCCGAAAATCACCTGCAAACTGGTGAGAAAATCCGGAGAGTGCTGGGCAACAGTCGCCGGTGCGACCCAACTGGTCATTTGTACCGGGAAGGCCACCAACAGCAGTACATAGGCGGCCATGGCCGGATTGAACAGGTTGTTTCCCAAACCGCCATACAGCTGTTTGACCATGATGATGGCAAAACTTGTACCTATCACCACCATCCACCAAGGGGCGAGTGGCGGTACGGCAATACCGATAAGAACTGCTGTCAGAGCCGCGCTGTTATCCGACAAAGTCGAAAGTACCTTGCGCTTACGCAACTTGAGGATGGCGGCCTCTGAAATCAAAGCGACCGTCACAGCCAGCAGTACCTGAATAAGGCTGCCCCAACCAAAAAATACACACTGCACTACCAGGCCGGGCAGGGCGCAGAGCAGCACCCTTTGCATCACAGTGCTGGTTTGCAGCGGCCGGCTGACATGGGGGGAGGAGGCTATTTTAAACGCCATATCAATCTTTCTCCTGTGCGCTGAGCGCCTTCTCTTTGGCCTTTTGTTTGGCTTTGGCTACTGCCCTGGCAATACGCGCCTGTTTACTGTCATCAGACGGGGTACTACCAGCGGACGAGGGCTCGGTAGCGGTTGTCGACTCGCTTGGAGGCCGACTTTCAGCCGAAACAGGCGTATTTGCCGCGCCTTTGTCCTGTGGTTGTTCACTTGCCGCCGCGGCTTTCTTGGCCTTGGCTTTGGCAACCGCTGCCGCGATACGAGCCTGCTTGCTATCATCGCCTGCGGTTTGTTTTGCTGCTTGGCTTGCGACTTGGTTTACTTCGGCACCTTGCGCTTGTTCCCCACCATTATCATCGGCCGCAATTGATTTCGCTGACTCAGACGCCGCCGCGGCTTTCTTGGCCTTGGCTTTGGCAACCGCCGCCGCGATACGAGCCTGCTTGCTATCATCGCTTGTGGCTTGTTTTGCTGCTTGGCTTGCGACTTGGTTTACTTCGGCGGCTTGCGCTGATCCTCCGTCGAAATCCGTTGCTGGAGTTGACTCAGATGCAGTCGCGGCTTTCTTGGCCTTGGCTTTGGCAACCGCTGCCGCGATACGAGCCTGCTTGCTATCATCGCTTACGGTTTGGCTTGCTTCGGAGGCTGTCGCTTGAGTGCTGCTGGCCTGTGCATCTTGAGTTTCGCAAGTGCCAGTTTCGGCCTGCCCTGAGGCTGCAGCGGCCTTTTTCGCCTTGGCGCGGGCGATAGCGGCTGCGACCTGAGCTTTCTTGTCCGAGCTAGGTGTTGTGCCTTCAGCTGCATTATCTGTAGTCGCATCAGCAACTTCTTCAGCAGGAACAGTGCCTTGTGCAGCGGCCTTTTTGGCCTTGGCCCTGGCAATCGCTGCCGCGACATCGCTCTTTCTCTTGTCCGCCTTTGGCTGGATAACTGCCGAGTCAGTTTCCACGGCTTTTTCTACCGGGCTTTCGGTGGCCACCACAGAGGCTTCTGCGGCTTTTTTCGCCTTGATCCTGGCCATGGCTTCGGCAACGGCGTCTTTCTCACCACTGCCCATGGCGGCGCGGCGCTTATCGGCTGCGGCCTTGGCTTTGGCTTCCCGGGCCTGTTTCTCGGCCTCCAGCCGTTTGAGCCTGGCATCGAATCTTTGCTTGGCCTGCTCGGCCAGCTGTTTCTCTTCGTGATTACGCTTAATGGCCGCCTTGGCAACTCGGTAATACTCCACCAGAGGAATATCCGATGGACAAACATAACTACAGCAGCCACATTCGATGCAGTCTCTGAGGTTGTAGGCGCTGGCCTTGTCATATTCCTCGGCTTTACTGTGCCAGTAGAGTTGCTGGGGCAATAGAGATGCCGGGCACACCTGAGCACATTCACCGCAGCGAATGCAGGCCTTCTCCTCGGCTGGAGGGCTGATCTCGCTGGCAGATGGCACCAGAATACAGTTACTGCCTTTGAGCAGCGGCACCTTAATAAGGGGTAAGGTGTGGCCCATCATGGGGCCGCCTATGATGACGGTATCCTGACCGCTGGGGGTGAAGCCACTTTGCTCAAGTATATGGGCTATGGGCGTGCCCAGTGGCACCCAGTAATTACCCGGCTTTGGAATATTGCCGCCGGTCACTGTGACGACCCGCTCTATGAGAGGCTTACCCAGGCAAACGGCTTCACGAATGGCGAAGGCGGTGCCTACGTTGTGCACTACTATCCCAAGTTGCGCCGGAATGGCGCCGGAAGGCACTTCCTGCCCGGTAATGATCTGGATCAGCTGCTTTTCACCGCCGGAAGGGTATTTGGTCGGGATCACAGTGATCCTGATACTTCCCTTGGGCAGGTGGCAGCTATCAAGCGCCTGCTGCATTGCCTGTACGGCTTCGGGCTTGTTATCCTCAATGGCGATAATTACCCGTTTGGGATTTAGCAGCCCGTGAACAATTTCAATACCATCCAGAATTTCCCTGGCGTGTTCGCGCATCAATCTGTCATCGGCGCTGATATAAGGCTCGCATTCCACGCCGTTGATCAACAGCAGTTCAATCTCACTGGCGGGGTTGAGTTTGATGTGAGCCGGAAACATGGCGCCGCCCAATCCGGCTATCCCGGCCTGGCGAATGCGGCTGAGGATCTGCTCGCGGCTCAATGCTGCGATGTCTTGCTGATCAAAATCTATGGCTTGATCCTGGCCATCGGCTTCCAGCACACAGGTCAATACCGGCAGGGCTGAAGGGTGGTTGCTGGGTCTTTGCTCTATGGCGCGAATTATGCCTGAGGTTGGGGCATGCACCGCCAGATACATGGCGCTCAGTCCGAGGGTCAGCGCTTGGCCCTTGAGCACTCTGTCGCCAACTTTGACTTCGAGCACGGCGCTGTCACCAACCTGAGGTACGGGCAATAAGAATTCACTGGCAAGCGGTAGACGCCCAATAGGGCTGCCATTGGAGAGGTCTTTCATCTGCGGCGGATGAATTCCGCCGGTCAGGCGCCACTGAGTTCCTTTATCCAACTGTTCGAGTAATGTCAGCACGGCTTGTCCTCTTCCACCAACTTCACTGGAATTGCGTTAAGCTGCCAGTCCCAGGTTTTCAGATCCTGTTTCACCGGGATCATATCGATACAATCCACAGGGCAGGGTTCAACACAGAGATCGCAGCCGGTGCAGTTGCTGGTCAGGACTGTGTGCATCAGCTTGCCCGTTCCTATAATGGCGTCTACCGGACAGGCCTGAATACACTTGGTACAGCCGATACATTCCTCTTCACGAATGTAGGCGACCTTTTTGACCTGGGTTTCAACACTGGCATCGAGAGGCTCGGGATCGACCCCCATAAGATCGGCCAGTTTCTCCATAGTGGCGGTACCGCCCGGAGGGCAGCGATTGATCTTCTCGCCGTTGGCTATGGCCTCGGCATAGGGGCGGCAACCAGGGTAGCCGCATTGACCACACTGGGTTTGTGGCAACAGGGCTTCGACCTGATCCACTATCGGATTGCCCTGAACTTTAAACTTCTCGGCAGCGAAGCCGAGTAAAACGCCGAATACCAGCGCCAGCAGAGACAATAAAATGACTGCAATTAGCATGGAAGACATAACTCTATTTGACTAAACCGGTAAAGCCCATGAAGGCCAGCGACATCAGGCCGGCGGTGATCATGGCGATGGCACTGCCTTTGAAAGGCGCTGGGACATCGGCCGCTGCCAGACGTTCGCGCATCGCCGAAAACAGGATAAGCACCAGTGAAAACCCGGCGGCAGCGCCAAAACCATAGATGGCACTCTGCATAAAATCGTGGTTTTCATTGATGTTCAGCAGGGCTACACCCAACACGGCACAGTTGGTGGTGATAAGCGGCAGGTAGATCCCCAGCGCCCTATGCAGAGTCGCACTGGTTTTCTGTACCACCATTTCGGTGAACTGTACCACCACGGCGATAACCAGAATAAAGCTCATGGTGCGCAGGTAGCCCAGATCGAATGGCAGCAGCAGATACTGGTTGACCAGATAGCTGAGAATGGCTGCCAAGGTCATGACAAAGGTGGTTGCCATGGACATACCTATGGCAGATTCCAGCTTGCTGGACACCCCCATAAACGGGCATAAGCCAAGGAATTTCACTAATACAAAATTGTTGACCAGCACAGTGCCAATCAACAACAGGAGATACTCACTCATCTCATTACAGGCGTTGTGATTTCTTAGCGGTTATTATCAGTGTTTCAGTGGTCATAAACAACATATAGAAAGCAGGGTTTACCTTCTTTGCGCCCGTATTTGGCCATAAATGGCATTAATTTCTGTTCATTTCGGCGGGATCCAACTGTTGTGGCTTGGCGATGTAGAAGCCCTGCATGCCATCGACCAGCAATTTCTCCACCACCATCTTCTCTTCCTGACGCTCGATGCCGCAGGCTATCACCCTGACACCACTGCGACGGGCCACATCGACCAACATACGGACAAAGAACTGGTTATTGGTGTCTTCATCTATGGCCTGGGTATAGCTGGGATCCAGTTTGATATAGTCGGGGCGCACCTCTCGGAAGAATTTGAATGAGGTAAAGCCCATGCCGAAGCGTTCTACCGATACCCTGCAGCCGACGCTGTGCATGGCGCGAACGAACTTGTGACTGGCGGCCAGATTGCCCTGCATACCTGCTTCATTGATCTCAAACACCAGCCTTGAGGCCAATCTCGGGTGTTTGGAGAGCAGATCTCGGGCCCAGGCTATAAAGTTTTCTTTGGAGGCTGAACCCGGGCTCAGATTGACACCGATATTACCGCTGAGGTTTGGCAGGCTCTGCAGTAGTTTCAAGGCGCTGAGCAGTACCAGTTTATCCAGTTCCTGACTCATGCCGTGACGTTCGGCCATGGCGATCACCGTGGCTGTAGGTAGAAACTTGCCTTCACTGTTGTAAAAGCGTGCCAGCAGCTCTCGATAACCATCTACCTCGCTGCGACAGGGTTGAATGGGTTGTTGGTAAAACTTGAGCGCCCGGCGCTTCAACAAGTCTTCAATGGCCAGTTTCCAGCGGTTATCCCCGAGTTTTTCATCCAGCATATTCTTATCCTGGAACTGCACCGCATTAGGGCCCAAGGTTTGCGCGACGTTGGCGGCGGTATCGGCCATGGCGAGAATACCCATGGGATCTTTGTCGCTGGCGTAGGCCACTATACCTGTATGGGCAATGGAGTCTGTTTGCAGTTCTGCTTGATACTCTTCCAGCTCACGCTTGAGCTGGGTGGCAAAGGTTTGCGCGTCTTTCAGCACAATTGAGGGGATAAAGATGGCAAAGTCAGTACTGGCAATACGAAAGCTTTCGCTATTTTTGTAGCCCTGGAGTGCCCGGCGAATGCAAACCGCGACACGGGCAAGATAGTCATCGCCGCCCTGACGGCCGTGCAGTTGATTGATATGACCAAGCTCAGTGGCTTTTACCAGGATTAACACTCCAATTTGTGATTTGCCGGAAAGAGACAGTTGCTGCAGTTTTTCGGTGAAGTGCTGGCGGGTGCCAAAGCCGGTTACCGGATCTTCATAGGCGAGCTTCTTCAGTGCCAGGTTTTCCGACTCAAGTTTGTCAAACTGCTGCTTGAACAGCTGCCGACTTTGCTCCAATGCTTGCCCCAAGGGCTTGAGTTCACCCCGAAAGCGGCTCTGTGCCAGAGAATCAAACTGGCCTTGGGACATCTTGGTTAAATACTCTGCCGCATATTTGAGGACGCGTTTATGACGGCCCATCATCAAGGCAAAGATTAACGCCAGGGCCAGATAAAGAGGCAGTAAGCGTAATCCTGCTAGCCAGAGTGTATGGATCCCTTGATCTCTAAGAGGGCTGAGGTCGGGCTTAAGTAAAACCCGCCCGGAAGCGGAGCGGTATTGGGATTCGAGTTGCAACGGCAACAAATAATATTGCCAGTTCATCTCAGGCAGGAAACTGCCTCTGGTAAGATTATTTTGGCCGTCGGCGTCATCTGTATATTGGAAAAACTGCAGCGGCGCAGTGTCCTGCAGCTGCCGGTAAAGGATTGCGGCATCATCTGCGTCCTGGGCTTGCTCCTGCGCTTGTTGTAATCGCTGCAACAGGGCATTACCTTCCTGCTCCAGAATCTGCCGCTCCTGCTGTAGCAGCACCATGCCGGTAGCCAGAAACCCCAATAATAGTAACAGTTGAAAAAAGCGCGAAATGCCCATCTTTATCTGAGTTCAGACCAATGTCGAGACGATTGTCGAAATTGTATACGTATTTGTTATAAATACAAAACGCAGAAAGAGGTGAGGTGGCTCCCCTGACTGGACTCGAACCAGTGACATACGGATTAACAGTCCGCCGTTCTACCAACTGAACTACAGGGGAATAGAATATGATGCTGAGCGAAAATCGAAGTGGCTCCCCTGACTGGACTTGAACCAGTGACATACGGATTAACAGTCCGCCGACCAGTGACATACGGATTAACAGTCCGCCGTTCTACCGACTGAACTACAGGGGAATCGCAATTTCTCGCTTGTCTCGCTGAGAACGGAGCGCATAGTAAATCGCTCTGTGGGTGGAGTCAACTCGCATCCCCAAAAAAAGTGTCATTAAGCTGTTAATTGCTTATCTAATGCTCACAGTGATGGATAAAACTGCTTTATGGATATTTTTTGCTTAAAAAATAACGGCTAAACACTTATGTGCCAGGCGTTTGACTCAGACCTCTTGCCATTTGCAACAAGGATATCGACCTTAATGAGCCCTTTTCTAGCGATTGAGCTGCCATGCCATAGATAAATATCATGGGGGATTATGAAAGGGGCATCAAACTGAGCGCTTCAAGCAAGATAGAACACCGCTCAAAAAAGGGCAGCACAATCATTTTGTGTTCATTTTTGGTGCAGCTTAATCCGCTTTGTGAGTACCACACTTTCATATGTTCTTTTATTACAAAATACCCACCAGGGTAGGATAAATGGAACTGGATGCCTCAAGCCCCCATGGCTAAAGGGTTACACTGACTTATCCACTAAATCTGTGGATAAACCTGTGAGCTTCCCCGCTTTATGGGCTGCAAACCCTTGTGGCATCAGCATTGAACTTAAAATGGTCAATTTGGGAGGCTAAAATATAAACATAACAAAAACAGCAAGATATAAAAGTCAAGCCGCTTTGGTTTGCTTGGTGATTTTTGTAACAAAGCTGTAAGGAAGTATCTGCCAATCCTTGTGCATTAAATCCATCTCAGTGATTCATTCGGATGGATTTTTTATATTTGGCCGCCACATCTGCCGTCTCGTTGCTGAGTTTCAGCACAAGCTGCTGCTGACATCATGTTGGCAGGAGTAATGCGGCTTTTGGCTTGGCGTAATTCGGCCCAATGAGTAAAATGAAAGGCTTAACCGAAGGAGCATTAAAGTGTCAGCTACGCCGTTTCGTTTGGAGTCTCAGTATTCTCCTGCTGGAGATCAGCCCACCGCCATTGCCAAACTGGTTGATGGCCTGGAATCCGGGCTCGCCAACCAAACTTTGCTGGGGGTTACCGGCTCAGGAAAAACTTTCACCATTGCCAATGTGATTGCCAATCAAGGGCGGCCAACCATCATTATGGCGCCCAATAAAACGTTGGCGGCGCAACTCTACGGTGAGATGAAAGAGTTTTTCCCCCATAACGCGGTGGAATACTTCGTTTCCTACTATGACTACTACCAACCGGAAGCCTATGTGCCTTCGACCAACACCTTTATTGAGAAGGATGCTTCGGTCAACGCTCATATCGAGCAGATGCGGCTCTCGGCCACCAAGGCCTTGCTGGAGCGGCGTGATGTGGTGTTGGTGGCCTCGGTCTCAGCCATTTATGGTCTTGGCGACCCTGATTCTTACATGAAGATGCTGCTGCACCTGCGCCAGAGCGACATCATGGGCCAGCGGGATATATTGCAGCGGCTCAGCGAGTTGCAATATAGCCGCAACGATATTGAACTGCAGCGCGGTACCTTCAGGGTGCGCGGTGAGGTAATAGATATCTTCCCGGCCGAATCGGACCGGGATGCTATTCGGGTCGAGTTGTTCGATGATGAGATAGAGCAGCTGTCGCTGTTCGACCCCTTGACCGGTCAGGTGCGTAAACGCATTGCCCGGGCCACGGTTTACCCCAAGACTCACTACGTGACCCCGAGAGAAAAAATATTGGCGGCCACAGAGCAGATAAAGGCCGAGCTCAGAGAGCGCCGTCAGCAGTTACTGGATGCCAATAAGCTGATTGAGGCACAAAGGATCAGCGAGCGGGTGCAGTACGATGTGGAGATGATGACAGAGCTGGGTTATTGCTCCGGTATCGAAAACTACTCCCGTTATCTCTCCGGGCGTGCACCGGGAGAAGGGCCGCCGACTTTGCTGGATTATCTGCCGCCGGATGGTCTGCTGATCATCGACGAGTCCCATGTAACCGTGCCGCAGATAGGTGCCATGTACAAGGGCGACCGTTCGAGGAAAACCACTCTGGTGGAGTACGGTTTCCGCCTGCCATCGGCACTGGATAACAGACCGCTCAAGTTTGAAGAGTTCGAGTCCTTGATGCCGCAGACGATTTATGTGTCGGCCACACCGGGCAGTTATGAACTTGAACGCAGCGGCGGCGATGTGGCAGAGCAAGTGGTCAGGCCTACTGGTTTGTTGGATCCCGAGCTGGAAGTGCGGCCGGTGGCGATTCAAGTGGATGATCTGCTGTCTGAGGCCAACAAGCGCATTGCCGTCAACGAACGTGTGCTGGTGACCACGCTGACCAAGCGGATGGCGGAAGATCTCACCGAATATCTCGATGAACACGGCGTTAAGGTGCGTTATTTGCACTCGGACGTGGATACCGTGGAGCGGGTAGAGATCATTCGCGATTTACGTAAGGGGGTATTCGACGTGCTGGTCGGCATCAACTTGCTCAGGGAAGGGCTGGACATGCCGGAAGTGTCTCTGGTGTGCATACTCGACGCCGATAAAGAGGGCTTCCTGCGCTCCGAGCGCTCGCTTATTCAGACCATAGGCCGCGCAGCCCGTAACATTAACGGCAAGGTGATCCTTTACGCCGATAAGGTGACTCCTTCAATGGCAAAGGCCATGGATGAAACCAATCGTCGCCGCGAGAAACAGCACGCCTTCAACCTGGCCAATGGCATAGTGCCCAAGGGCTTGGTGAAGAAGATCACAGATGTTATGGATGTGGGAGATTCCCCCTCATCGGCAGCACCCCAGCCGGGTGCCCGCAAGGTGGCGGAGCGCAAGTCGGCTTATCAGGTGGACGCTGCCAATCTGGCGCATGAAATCGACAGGCTGGAAAAACAGATGCACCAGCATGCCAGGGATCTGGAGTTTGAGCAGGCCGCTGCGCTGCGTGATGAAGTGGCAAGGCTCAGAGAGGAGCTTATCAAGGCCTAAAGCACACATGGGGCTTGTTCGCACCTTCCCTAAAATCGCCCCATTGACAAAGAACCCGGCAAAAGCCGGGTTCTTTATGCTGTTCATCTGTCAACGACTTTAAAAAGCTTGATTTAAAAGCCTAATTTAAAAACCCCTATTTAAATGCTTAGGCTTGGCATCAAAGTTTCGGCGCTTTATAAGCACTCAGTCGCCACAAGCCAAACAGTGCGATACCGCCAATCAGGCCAACAAGATGCGCTTCAACCGCGACTCTGGCGCCAATCAGTGCGCTGACTTCAGCGGCCGCCCCTTGCCATTGCTCCCAGCCGACCTTGGCGATAACGCCAGCAAGCAGCAGGTAACCGGAACTGCGACCGCTGCGAATATCGGCCAGGGCGCCGAAGGCAAACAGGCCGTGCAGTATGCCACTTAGCCCCACATAACCCATAAGCTTTGGGTAGCAAAGATAAAGCTCTACACCTTCAAACAGACACAGTGCCAGGGTCAATATCAATACGCCCAGGGCGTTATAGTGTTCCTTATGCAGATAAAGGATCACCCAAAACCCGGCGAGGTTCATCAGCAGATGCCAGAAGTTGGTGTGCAGCAGATTGCCGCTGACAAGCCGCCACAGCTCACCTTGTTCTATGGCGCTGCGGCGAAATGCCAACAGCTCAGTGAGCGGCAGAGAATACAGCAGCAGTGCCAGGGCTGTTAACACTGCGCCTGAAAAATAAGCGGAACTCGGCTTCACGCAGTCTTGGCCGCCAGTATAGCCTGGATGCTGTCCGGGCTCGCCAGATACTCATCCAATCCTTTTTGACGCAATAAACAGGCGGGGCAGGTGCCACAACCTTTGCCAAGAATGCCGTTATAGCAGGTAAGGGTTTCATCCCTTACCAGTGGCAGTTGCTGGTATTTATCTGCCAGTGCCCAGGTTTCGGCCTTGTTGAGCCACATGAGTGGCGTAACCAAACGCAGCTGTCTGTCCATGCCTTGTACCAGCGCAGACTCCATCGCCTTGATAAAGTCATTACGGCAGTCCGGGTAGCCGGAGAAGTCGGTCTCGCAGACACCTGTGATGACGGCATCGGCGCCTATCTGATAGGCGTAGATCCCCGCCAGGGTCAGAAACAGAATATTGCGTCCGGGAACAAAAGTATTGGGCAGACCATTGTCCATCAAGTCGTTTGACACCGGGATATTGTCGCGGGTGAGGGCCGAGATGGCCAACTCATTGAGCAGAGTAACATCCAGCACCTTGTGACTGGCGGCGCCGAGTTTTTGCGCCAGTTGTTTGGCAACTTCAATCTCCTGGCTGTGGCGCTGGCCATAGTCGAAGGTGATGGCATGTACTTCATCATACTGAGCCAAGGCCTGAATAAGGCAGGTGGTGGAGTCCTGACCGCCGCTGAAAACGACTATCGCCTTGGAAATAGCTGGCTTAGTGCTCCGGGGCGGCTCTGCGGTTTGGGTTTGCGGTGCGTTTGATTCTGATGACATAAGCGATTGATTGGATGAAGACATAAGTGTCTATTCAAAGGGATGACTCAATTGTCACAGTTTACCCTAATTTGGCCGGCTGTCAGCGCCGGCGGGGTAAAAAACGGAAAATTCGCTCATCCTTGCGCTTGGGGCCAAATTCCTCTATAAATGCCGCCCCGGCAAATATGAGGAACCCCGATGTACTACCCCGTCAACGAAGTCTTTGAAACCCTGCAGGGAGAAGGTGTGTTTACCGGCGTTCCGGCCATTTTTGTGCGTTTGCAGGGGTGCCCTGTGGGGTGTCCTTGGTGTGATACCCGCCAGACCTGGGACAAGCTTGAGCATAATCAGGTGAAACCTGCCGATGTGATCCGCACCGATGGCAGTATCGGTCGCTGGGCAGAGCATGATGCCAAGTCTTTACTGGAGGCGTTCAAACAGCAGGGATTCAATGCTAAGCATATAGTGATCACAGGTGGTGAGCCTTGTCTCTATCCGCTCACTGAAATGACAGAAGCATTTAATGCCGCAGGCTTTCGCACTCAAATTGAAACCAGTGGCTCCTTTGAGGTGAATTGCAGCGCAGATACCTGGGTCACAGTCTCGCCCAAGGTCGGTATGAAGGGGGGGATGCCGGTACTGCGTCAGGCGCTGGAGCGGGCAAATGAGATTAAGCATCCGGTGGCGACCGAGGCTCATATTGAGGAACTGGATCAACTGCTGCGGGGATTGGATCTCAAAGACAAGGCTATCTGCCTGCAGCCCATCAGTCAGAAGAGCCGGGCGACGGCGCTGGCGATGAAAGTCTGTATCGAACGCAACTGGCGTTTGTCTATCCAGACTCACAAGTATCTGGATATCGATTAATCCGTAGTGATAATCGACAAAAAGCCGCATTGATGCGGCTTTTTGTTATCTGAAGCGCGTTGTTAGCAGCAGAGTTCACCCGTGGTTTCAAACAGCTTCAGTTTGTTTTGATACTGGCTGATATCCCCTATGTTGGCGGCTATCCACTCGGGGTTGTAATAAGTGTCCAGATAGCGCTCACCGGGATCGCAGATCAGGGTCACTATTGAGCCCTGGCGGTTGTCGCGTTTCATTTCGGCCGCTAGCATCAGGGCGCCATAGAGGTTGGTGCCGGTCGAGGCCCCGGTCTTGCGGCCGATGATCTGTTCCAGCCAATGGATTGTCGCCACAGAGGCGGTATCGGGGATCTTCAACATGGAGTCGACAACCCCCGGGATAAAGGAGGGCTCAACTCTGGGCCGGCCTATACCTTCAATCTTGCTGCCTTGCTCGCAGGTGATGGTCGCATCTCTATGTTGAAAATAGTCATAGAACACTGAGTTATCCGGGTCGACCACACACAGCTTGGTGCAAAGCTGTTGATAGCGGATATAACGGCCAATGGTGGCCGAAGTGCCGCCGGTACCCGGGCTCATCACAATCCACTCGGGAATAGGGAAGGGCTCGCGCTGCATCTGATCGAAAATGGCATTGGCAATGTTATTGTTGCCGCGCCAGTCGGTGGCACGCTCGGCATAGGTGAACTGATCCATATAATGGCCATTCAGCTCCCGCGCCAGCCGCTCAGACTCAGCGTAGATTTCGCTGGAGTGATTGACAAAGTGACAACGGCCGCCATAAAACTCTATCTGCTGTATCTTCTTGCGGGCGGTGGACGCCGGCATAACCGCAATAAAGGGTAGCCCCAGCAGGCGGGCAAAGTAGGCCTCGGAGACAGCGGTGCTGCCGGATGAGGATTCAATGACAGGAGTATCCTGTTTGATCCAGCCGTTACACAAGGCGTACAGAAACAGTGATCTTGCCAAGCGGTGTTTGAGGCTTCCGGTTGGATGGGTGCTTTCGTCTTTAAGATAGATATCCACTCCGGCTACCGCCGGCAGTTCCAGTTTTATCAAATGCGTGTCGGCACTGCGCTGAAAATCGGCTTCGATTTTGGCAATTGCTTCGTTTACCCAGAGATCGGCCATTGTTGTTCTTCTTTCTTATAACAGGATGGTCTTAATCATAACCAAAGGTAATGACAATGGATAGCGAAAACTCAGGCGTATTCAGGTACAGCCACATGCTAGATAATTGATTGTTATGGAATTAAACGCAGTGGGTGTAGGTAAAACGCTTGGAAGATTGACTAAAGGAATATAAAAGAAATGGTGGAGGGAGAAGGATTCGAACCTTCGAAGGCGGAGCCGTCAGATTTACAGTCTGATCCCTTTGGCCACTCGGGAACCCCTCCACGATTTCACTTTCGTGTCTTTTAAATTGTAGGCAAATGGTGGAGGGAGAAGGATTCGAACCTTCGAAGGCGGAGCCGTCAGATTTACA